>NZ_JBEZIR010000006.1:38617-131889 GCF_040651175.1 Kitasatospora sp. NPDC048540 | reverse complement strand
CGTCGCCCTGGCGATCAACAACCGGCCCCGCAAGATCCTTGGCTGGAAGACCCCGGCCGAGGTCTTCACCGAGCAGCTCCGCTCACTACAACAGCGGCAGCACCGGAGCTTCACCGCGAGGGCGCGGCGAAGGAGGAGAAGCCCACCAACACGCCGTCCGATCCCATCGCCGACGCGTTGCCGCTCACCGTCGTCGTCAGTCCTTCCGCGAGCCCCGCCAGCCGCAAGCAGCGCACCGCGAAGCGTCGCCGCCGCGACCCCGAGAACCCCCTGACGACGGAGGTAGGCTTCCGCTGCACTGAAGAGACGAAGACGCGCATCGAGCAGCTGGCCGCCGCAGCCGAACTGAACGTTGCCGCTTATCTGGAGCGCAAAGCGCTGGCCGAGGACTCCACCGGCATCACCACCCGTGACGAGCGTCTGGAGCGGGCCATCACGGCACTCGACGCGGCACGCGGCCAGCTGGCGCCGGTCGGCAACAACGCCAACCAGATCGCCTACCGGCTCAACGCCGGCATCGGCGTCGAACCGGGATCTGCGGGAGCCGTCCTCGACGGGGCTCTGGCCCTGGTCGCCGAGGTCCGGGCGGCCGTCGCGGAGGTCGACGCTTCGGCCATGCGCCTGGCGAAGGCGAAGCGCCGATGATCAGCAAGCCCATACGCGGGTCCAAGACGCACGGCGCGCTCAAGTACCTCTTCGGTCCAGGCAAGGCCAACGAGCACACCGACCCGCACATCGTCGCTTCCTGGGGCGGCTTCGCCCCAGACCCCGGCCGCGACCCAGGCGACCCAGATGCCACCCTGGTCCAGCTCCGCGACGCGCTCGACCTGCACATCGTCCGCTACGGCAAGCCGGTCACCCAGCATGTCTACCACCGGCCCGTGCGGGCGGACCCGACCGACCGCATCCTCAGCGACGAGGAGTGGGGCACCATCGCCCGCCGGATCGTGGCCGCCGCCGGCATCGCACCCGACGGCGACCCGAACGGCTGCCGCTGGATCGCCGTGCGCCACGCCGACGACCACATCCACATCCTCGCGACCGTCGTCCGGGCCGACCTCACACAGGCCCGCCTGCGCGGCGACCAGTACCGCGTCGAGACCGAACTCACCAAGATCGAACGCGAGTACAAACTCAAGGACCTCTCCGACACCCGCACTCGCGAGTACCGGGACGCGATCCCCAAGCGCGCCAAGGGCTCCGAACTGCGCAAGGCCCAGCGCCTCGGCCTGGAAGGCACCGACCGCGACCGGCTGCGAACCGCCGTACGCCAGGCCCTGGCCGGGGCTGTGGACGAGGAGGAGTTCGCCGCCCGGCTTGCCGCGAAGGGCGTGCTCCTCGGCGTGCGCCGCGCGCCCTCCGGCGACGTGACCGGCTACAAGTTCGCCCTCCCCACCGGCGATGAGAGTGGGCCGATCTGGTTCTCCGGCAGCAAGCTCGCCTCCGACCTCACCCAGCCGAAGATCCAGGCGCGCTTCGCCCTCGGCGTCGACCAGCCCGCCTTCCCCACGCCCGACCCCCGCACCTGGCCCGCTGACGGCCGCCACCGGGCCAGCACCACCATCGAACACGCGTACGCGGCCTTCGGCGACGACCAGGACGCCGCGCGCGCGGAGGCGGTGATCCGGGGCGGTCTCGAAGTCCTCGACACGCTCGCCGCCACCAGCCCGACCCTCAGCAGGAAGGAACTCCACCAGGCCGCACGGGCCCTGGAGCACACCCGCACCGCCCACACCCGCGCAGCTGGCGCCGACCTGCGCGCGATGCGCTCCGCCGCCCGCGAACTCCTCCACGCCGGGCCCGCCACCGGCCGGGGCGAGGACGGCACGGCCGCCGCCACGGTCCTGATCAGCCTCGTCCTGCTCGCCGTCGTGATCGCGAAGTGGCACGCCGCCCAAGGCCACCGGCACCAGGCCGACGCCGCCCGCACGGCGGCGGACCACCTTCGTGCCGCCTACACCCGGCACGCGGCCAAGCCGCTCGCCCACCTCACCCTCGAAGGCCGGCTCCTCCCGAAGCCCGACCACGACCGGCAGGCCGACGCCGTCCGCCGCACCCTGCCCGCCGACCAGGCCACCCGCCTCCTCGCCGAGGACAACTGGGCAGCCCTCGCCGCCACCCTCGCCCAGGCCGAAGCTGCTGGCCACAACCCGACCACCCTGCTCACCAACGCCGCCGGGCGCCGCGAACTCGCCACCGCCGACTCACCCGCCGCCGTCCTCACCTGGCGCATCCGCCGCGACGCCAACCTCCCCACCCCCGCACCGGCCGCGACCCCCGACGAACTGCGCACCAGGGCAGCCCGCGCCCGCACCACCAGCCGCACCACCGGCACACCGGCTGCCCCGGTCATCGCACCGCCGGCGCCGGTGGCACCCGACCAGGTGCGCCGGACGCGCTGACCAACCCGGCTGGGCGGGTGCGGAGCCTCCGCACCCGCCCACCAGCCCCCACCCACCGATCCCGCCCAGCACGGGCACCACCCGTCAGCCGCCGCCGAAAGCAGGACCCAGCCAACGAAGCAGACCGCCGGGACTTAACGAGGAAACCCGGCGGCCGGAGACCCACAACTACCCTGCAGCAAGGTGACGGTGTCGATTCGATGTCCTTCTCGCTGGGAGGGATCCATTCCGGCAGCGCACGTCGTATGGTCCCTTGCTGCCCCGCTGCCGACCCGAAGGGACCGCATGACCGACTACGACCACGACTTCTACAACCCCGCCCCCGAACCCGCGCGTGCCGTCATCCGCGCCGTCCCGCACCCTGCCGAGCTCAACCCGCGCGGCGTCACCATCACCTGCACCGGCTGCGGCGCCCGCCGCGACTGGCTCCTCCTCGCCGTCCGCGACCAGATCTTCGTCCGCTGCCGCTGCGCCCACGAATGGCGCGAGCCCGACCTCGTCCGGGCAGACTTCGACCGGCACTACGTCGAACCCGAGCATGAATGGGACGACTTCGATACCGCTATGAGAGCCCTCGCCTTCGACGGACTCCTCGCCGGAACGACCTGGAACCTGGACTGAGGTCCACGCCGCACCCGCCACTGTTCACTTCCGATGCTTGTCGCGTGATGCCCGGACGAGCGAGGACAGCGGGGCACACGGGCGGCGCTTCGGCTACCGGCGGAGGTCGACCTGGATGACGGCGTGGCGGCCGTTGGTGCGCCACGGCGTCCCGGCGCTGTCGAGCTGAGCGACGACGGCAGCGTCCACGCCGACGATCACGTCCGACTTCAGCGTCCGCAGCGCCGTGACGGCTGAGGGGAAGTGGCTGGCCACCTCGGTAAACGCAGTGGTGGGCGGCCACAGCTGATCGCCCACCAGCCGACGGTAGTTGAGGTCACCCTTGAGGATCGTCATCGCTGCGCCGGCGAACTCGGACCGGAGGTCGGCCGGCATGTCGTGGAACGGCAGCGGCGCGCAGAAGAACGAATGCGTGCGGACCACGAGCGCGCCGCTGTTCATCGCTCGCCACAGCCGTTCGCCGATCGCCCCGGCAGCCGCCATGGTCGCGGTGCGCAGACGCTCGACGGTGGCGAGGACATCGGCCATCGTCGCGTCCGACACGTAGTACGGCTGCGGCTTCACGTACACGACGACCTGCCCCGCCAGGCCGGAAGCCAGGAGGTGGTCGACCAGCACCAGGTCCGGCAGCAGCTCCCGGCCGGCGTTGTCCGCGATGATGCAGACACGCCCGCCTTCGACCCGCTCCAGCTCGGCCCAGAGCGACTCGCTGTCGTCGGCCACCAGGTCGGACGCGATCGACCCTCCGGCCTCCGCCGTGATCTGAAAGCTCAGGTCGGCGCGGTTGCCCCAGAGCGCCGAAGAGAGAAGCGCGGCGGCTCGCTTGTCGGTGAAATCCGAGGGCAGGTCGCCGAGGGCCGCCAGCTCGGCGTCGACGGCCGCGCCGGCGAGTTCGGCGCCCTTGAACGGCGCGAACGGGTCGATCCCCTGCCAAGCCCCTGGCCGGAAGAAGCCGGTGGCTTCGAGCAGCCTGCGGTAGAAGTAGCTCTCGGCCCACAGGAACGGCGCCTCGCCCCACGGCCGTCCGAACAGACCCTCACCCCACTCCAACCACTGCTGGTGATCGTGGGCACTGGTGCTGAGCGGCTGCAGCACACCCTCGGTGCTCTCGGCGAGGAGCTCCTCGATTGCGACCCGCTCGCTCGGCCCGTACGGCAGTGCATCGAGCACCTGCTGGACGAGCTTCGGGTGCCGCTCGTGGAAGACGTCCCGGGCGAACGAGCCGGGGGTGCCGCTCAGGATCACGGGTGCGCTGGGCATGCTCAGATTCGTCCTTCTCCTCGGCTGTCGGCGGGTTCCGCCACATGATCCACGGTCTGCCCGTGATGGAGCTGCAGCGACGCAGGGCCGGCCGCGCTCCCGACGAGCACGCGACCCGTACCGGGGTCGACGGCGGCGCAGTTCAGCGTCGCGTCGACGCGTACCTCGGCGAGTTGGTGCTGGTGGCTGAGCGACCAGGCCCGCACGGTTCCGTCGGCCGCGGCCGACAGCAGCCGGTCAGGATCGTCGCCGAAGGCCATCATGAGGACTCGGCCGACGTGTCCGGACAGGTGAGCGGTGAACTGGCCGGTTCGGACGTCGCGGACGTGAATCTCCCCGGTGCCCGAACCCACCGCGAGATGGGCGCCCGCGGCATCGACGGCGATCGACCGCGCCCATCCTCCGGGGTTCACGAACCGGTTGAGGTGCCGACCTGTGCGCGCGTCCCAGAGGTGCACGGAGCCGTCGCCGCCGCTCGCGGCGAGCAGGTGGCCCTCGGCGTCGAACGCCAACGACCGCACGCGGCCTGCATGGGCCTGCTGCTCCCACACCATCGCTCCGGAGGGGAGGTCCCAGCACCGGATGTGCCCGTCGCCGGTGCTGGCGGCGAGCCGGGTGCCGGACCGGGCCACCGCGACGCTCCAGCTCCGGGTGACGTCGTCGTTGAGGCGCAGGGTCCAGCTCTCGTCGTCGAGGGACCAGACGTGGACTGAGCCGTCCCCGCAGGCCGCCGCGACGTACCTGCCACCGGTGGCCACCGACCACACCCGGCCCGCGCTGCCCAGCAGTTCGCGGCGCGACGCGGCGGTGGGCAGGTCCAGGAGTTCGACGTGGCCGTCACCGTGGCCGACGGCGCCGAGGCCGCCGTCGGACGTGATGTGGGTGGACCAGACCGTGTTCGAGCCTTCGGCTACGGCGTGGAGCCCGTCGGGTTCCGACTTCGTCCACAACCGCAGGGCGCCGTCCTCGCAGCCGGCGACGACCGTGCCGTCGGCCGCGCAGGCCAGTGCCCGGACCCAGTCGACGCCCGGCGGCATCCGCACCTCGCCGACCGGGCCGCCGGCGTCGAACGCCCGGATGACGGCGTCCTCCGTGGCGGCAAGGAGGAGGTCCGACTGGCCGTCGAGGACCACCGAGCGGACGCGTGCGGGAAGGCCGTCCACCCGCCGGACCTGGTTGAGCCTGCCGCCGCTGGTGTCCCAGAGGACCACGGAGCGGTCGCCCGAGCCCGAGGCGAGGAGCCCGCCGGTGCGGGAGAAGGCCACCGACCGGACCCAGTCCCGGTGACCCGCCTTCTCGTCGAGGAGCGTGCCGGTCGCCAGGTCGTAGAGGCGGACGAACTCGTCCTCGCCCGCTGCGGCCACGACCCGCGCAGCGGCGTCGATGGAGACCGTCCACAGCGGCGTTCCGCAGGTTGCCATCGAGTGACTGAGGGTCAGTTCCTTGGCGTTCCAGACCCGCACGTTCCCGTCCTCGGCCGCCGAGAGCAGGTACCGGCCGTCCGGGGTGAAGCTGAGGCAGCGGACCCGGCGATCGTGACCGGCGAGGATCCCGAGCGCTCTTCCCGTGCGGGGGTTCCAGAGGCGGATCAGGCCGTCCTCGCCCGCCGAGGCCAGCAGTGCGCCGTCATGCGTCAGGGCAGTGGCGAACACCCAGCCGGTGTGGGCGTGGAAGGCGTGGATCAGGGTGCGCGAGGAGAGGTCCCAGACCCGGACGGCGCCGTCCTCACCGCCGGAGGCGATGACGCCCGCAGCGGTCGCGACCGAGACGACGGCGCCCACGTGGCCGTGCCCCACTGCGGCGGCCCGGGCCCACGAGGTCTGGAAGCCGACTGCGTCAGCGGTCTCCGTGGTGCTGCCGGACGGCAGGTCGCCCGCCCGCACGAGGGCGAGGGTCAGCGTCGATGCCATGTCCTGCGGTGTTCGGAGCCCGTGCAGCAGGTATCCGGCCCCGGTCAGCGTTTCCGCCCGGTGCCAGTCCCGGTGCCGGGGATGGGAGTCGGCCCGGAAGGGTTCGACGCTCCCGAGGACTATGGCGTCGGCCGCCAGGGACTGGCTGCCGATCGTGGCCGCCTTGCGCGCCACGTACGAGGTGGACGACAGCAGGTCCACCAGCTCGTCATCGAGTCCGGCCTCGTGCAGGTGGTAAGGCAGTTGCTGCCACATGTAGGGGTGGGACGACGGCAACTGCGACCAGTCCGCCGCACCGGCGCCGCGGTAGGAATCGATCAACGAGGCGTGCAGGGCTGCCCACTGACCGCCCACCATGTGCTTCAGGTAGGAGCGGAACACGTCGTGCAGGACCACCGCGTCCCGGTCGGCCAGGTACGCGCTGATCAGCGAGCGGTCGGCCAGGATCCGGCAGAACTGGCGGACGGCGCTGGCCGACCAGCCGTGGGACGTGCCCCACCAGTGGGTGAGCACGCTCAAGGGCACCGGCAGCGTGGCGGGGAAGACCGCCAGCGATAGGTAGCGCTCGCGCAGCGACGAACCCCCGGTGATCCTCACGCCCTCGTCGAGACTGCGCAGACTGGCGGTGATGGCGTGGCCGATCGCGTTGGAACGCTGGTCCGCGTCCCACACGTCGAACGCCTGGGGTCCGTGGGCGTGCAGTGCCTGCCTGGCTTCGGAGACGGCCCGTTCGGCGGAGGCACCCGCGTCCAGGTCCGAGGAGACGTTGGAGCCGACCACGGTGGCCAGCAGCGGCCACCCGCCGCACAGGGCCGCTAGCCGGTCGGCGGCCGGCCGGGTCAGGCGGGAGACGGATCGGGTCAGCAGCTCGCTGATCTCCGGAGCGGACATCGGGCCGAGCCGCAGCACCTGGGCCGTCGACGGGCAGGTGCGGATGTTCCTCGTGGTCACGAGGCGGGTGCAGGATGGCGCGCCGAACAGGAACGGAGCCAGGTCCGCCGCCGACCAGACGTTGTCGATGACGAGCAGCACTCGCCTGTCCTGCAGCACACGGGCCAGGTGGAAGCCGGCCTGCTCGGGATCGGTGAGTGCGGGGCGGGTGCCGTCGACGTGCACGCAGAGATCGGAGATCAGCTCCACGACGCGGGCGGCGGTGCAGCCTTCTCCCGTCTCCACCCAGAGGATCTCGGGGAATGTCTCCCGGACGCCGGGGTCCTCGCACACCTGAGTGACCAGGGTCGTCTTACCGAAGCCGCCGGGTCCGCACACCGCCAGGACGGGGCTCCTGCTGGATGCGTTCGCCTCGGCCAGCAGGGAGATGACGCTGTCGAAGTCTTCGGATCTGTGTACCAAGCCGGGCTCCGGAGGTGGCGCTAGGACGTAACTTCCCGCAGTGGTCGCTCGATGACGGACGTGCCCGTCGAGGAGCTGTCGGAAGCGGTCCACAGCGTCGGGGTCCGCCCGGTCGAGGACTGTGTCGAGCAGTGCCTGCGAGTCGGTCACGGGGAACAGGTGCTCCCCGCCGGCCTCCCACTTGGACACCGTCCGATCGCTGACACCGAGGTGAGCTGCGAAGCCGCGGACGGTCATCCGTAATGCCTCGCGGAGAGCCTTGGCCTCACGACCTGACCAACGCTGCACCGTGCCCACTCGAACCCCCGCGATCGGTACTGACGACGCTAGCAGCCTATTCCGAGGCGTCCCGGGTCGTACGGGCAATGGTTCAGCACGGGTTCAGCACGAGTACCACAGCCGCGACGAGTGGTGATCGACTCGCACTCCGGTACCGCCCGGCTCGGTTCGGTGCCGGTTCCACGGCGGTGCGACGCGCGGACCTACTCCAGAACCGGCCCTGGCAGGCAGGCTCTTCAGCAGCTGCTCAACCTCCGGCTTTCGGCCGACAGAGCTGTTGGAGAAGCCCCCACTTGGTAATTCGATCACCGGTCTCGGCCCATCGCCGTCGCCGGTGACGGAAGGGAACTGATGGACAGCACCCTGACCCTCCCGGAACAGAGCCCGATCGCCACTGCGACGCCTGCCGGATGGCGGCCCACCGCCGTGATCCTGGACCTATTCGGAACTCTGGTTCCGGCCCCGGACGATCGCGAGCGCAGCCATGCCGCGCGGAGGATCGCCGCCGAACTGCACGTGCCGGACCACATCGCCGACCAGGTGCTCGGCGGCAGTTGGCTGGCTCGGCACGACGGCACCCTGAGCACGCCCACCGAGATCGCCGCGCATCTCGCCGAACAGTGCGGGGCACCGGCTGAGTACGTCCCCCAGGTGGAGTCGGCACTCCGACAGCTGGCGCCCCGACGCTTGCGTGCCGAGCCGTCAGTGATGGAGAGCCTCCACACACTGCGGCGGTCCGGCATCCGGCTAGCGCTGCTGAGCGACGCGGCCCCCGACATCGCCGAGGCGTGGCACCACTCCGAACTCTCCGAACAGTTCGACGTGGCCCTGTTCAGCTGCCGCGAGGGCGCAGTGAAGCCGACCCGGCACCTGTACGCGCGGGTCGCCGAGCGCCTCGGGCACGCCGCGGATTCGGTGCTGTACTGCGGCGACGGTGGTGGCAACGAACTGCTCGGTGCCCTGCGCTGCGGAATGCGAGCGGTGCGGGTGGAACGGCGGGGCGGAACGGACACGCTGGCCTTCGGCGACCAGGCACAGCCCTGGCCGGGCGTCACGCTCAAGTCCGTCGAGGCCCTGCCGACCTGGTTGGGCATCACGAACTCGAACCGGCAGGAAGTCCGGTGACCGGCGTTGGCACGCTCGTCTGGGAAGCCCAGCGCGGGGAGCCGGACGGTCCGCTACGCCTCGCACCTGTGCGCCGTGCCGAACTGCCGGCAGATGCCGGGACGACGAACGTCCGGGTGCGCTTCTCAGCACTGTGCGGGAGCGACACCAGCAAGCTCTGCTCGGACTCCTGGGGCGGACCGATACCCGAAGGGTGGGTGCCCGGCCACGAGGTCGTCGGCATCGACGACACCACCGGGAACTGGGTCGCGGTCAACCCGCTGGTCGGGTGCGATGCATGTGCCGAGTGCGTCCTGGGCCGCATCCACCTGTGCCCCGGCCTGCGGCGCATCGGCTGGGACCTGCCCGGCGGCCTGGCCGAGTCCGTTCGCGTTCCCGTGCGGAACGCCGTGCCGCTGCCTGCTGGAGCGCCTGATCCGGTTGTGTTCGTCCTCGCCGACCCGGTGGCGGTCGCCCTGCACGGCGTGCGGTGCGGCCTGCAAACACCACCCTCCAGTGGCACGAGCCGCCTCGGGGTCATCGGCGCCGGCACCCTGGGCATCTGCACCGCCGTCGTCGCGGCCCGAGCCGGATGGGACGTCCTCCTCACCACTCGCAGGCCAGGCCATGAAGCCCGGCTCCGGACCCTGCTGGCCGGCACCTCCGTCACCGTCTGCCCGGCTCCAGGTCTCCCCGCAGGCGCGTGCGACGCGGTGGTCGACGCAGCTTCCGGGCACTCGCCCGCGCCGCTGCTCCAGGCGCTCGAGGCGGTACGGGACGGCGGCACGATCCTCGTCCAGAACGCCTACGCCCCGCAGGTGCAGCTGCCCACCCCGGTGCGCGAGGTGTTCCGACGCTCACTCACCGTCCGGGGCTCGTACTCCTACTGCCGCGCGAACAACTGCGACGACTTCCGGGACGCCCTCCAACTGCTCGACCAGGACGCGGACAGTGCGTGGGCCACGGCCCTCATCTCCACCCGTTACCCGCTCGCCTGGCTGCCCGACGCCCTGGACGCGCTCCGCCCCGACGCTGCGCGCCGACCGCTGAAAGTGCTGCTCACTTCCCGTAGCTGACTTCACCCCTAGGAGCTCCGCGATGCACTCGCCCCCCGTCCCGATCCCCGCTCTCGTACACCTCGTCAACTCACCCGACGACATCTCCCCGGCTGAGGTCCACAACGGTCTGCTGCACCTGCTC
Source organism: Kitasatospora sp. NPDC048540 (assembly GCF_040651175.1). Taxonomy (NCBI): domain Bacteria; kingdom Bacillati; phylum Actinomycetota; class Actinomycetes; order Kitasatosporales; family Streptomycetaceae; genus Kitasatospora; species Kitasatospora sp. NPDC048540. The sequence goes on along the minus strand of NZ_JBEZIR010000006.1, from coordinate 121,760 downwards.
GGGCTGCCCGCCGGCCCGCCCCGTGACGTGATGCTCGGCAGCGTGCTGACCGCCCTGCTCCTGCGCGGACCGCGCCCTGCTGAGGTGGAAGCCGCGATCCGGGCCGCCCGCGCGCTGGACCGCAGTGCTTGGGAGCCCCTGGTACCGCAACCGGGGATGCGACTCGTCGGCTACACCGGCAGCGGGAAGAAGACGTACAAGACGATCAACATCAGCTCGGCCGCCGCGCTGGTCGCCGCGGCGGGCGGCGCGCACATCGCAAAGCTCGGCTCGCGCAGCGCCTCCTCCAAGACCGGTTCCCGGGACTTCATGGACGTGGTGGGTGCGCGGTGCGAGCCTCTTTCGCCGCAAGCCATGGTGGACATCGCGGGGGAGTGCGGCTTCGGGTTCTTCTCCATCGAGCACCGGGTGCCGGAGTTCGACCGGCGGTACGGCCGCCGCTTCCAGGCAGTGCACGCCCTGAGCCTGGGCTTCCCCGCCCTGCTGAGCCCGGTGGCCTGCCAGGGCTTCGTCTACGGCCTGTCCCACCCGGCCGTCCAGGTGTCCGCGCGACTGCTGCACCGACTCGGCCTCGGTGACGTCACCGTAGTCAACTCCTCCCCTGTGCCCGGCAGTCAGGTCGACGAGCTGATTCCCGGCGGTACCGTCCGCGTCTGCCGCCTGACCGCTGGCCAGGAGGACCTGGATTTCGCACGCGCCGTCGGCGAGGCAAGCGGTGTCGTGGGCCCGGTCGGTGGCCTCGGCTCCCTGGCACAGCGCGCCGATCCGCGCGCCAACGTCGCCGCCATCGTGCATCTCCTCGCTGGCCGCGCCCCGGCGGTGGCCCGGCGGACCGTCGCCCTGAACGCGGCTGTGCTGATGGTGACCGCTGGCACCGTCCCCACCTTGCGGGCTGGGCTGGCCACTGCGCTCGCCGTCGTGGACGACGGCGCCGCCCTGGACACCCTTCGCCGCTTCGTCTTCCTCACGGGCGGTGCCCCACGCACGGTCGATGCCCTCTTACGACTGCCCTCGGACCACCGTCCGGCCTCCGACAGGGAGACGACCGCATGCTGACCCACGAAGAACTCGCCATCGTGCACCTGGTCCTCAACACCGACTGCAACGCCTGGGACCTGCCGAAGACGGCCGGCTCCCCGGGTGTGTGCCGCTTCTGCTACCGCGAACGCAACCGGGTGCACAGCGACGAGGCGACCGTCCGCCGCGTCATCGACCGCGTCCGGGCCGAGTCGGAGGCGCGGAGGATCGTCTTCACCGGCGGCGACCCCGTCATGCCGTACGACAACCACCTGGAGCCCGCGCTCCAGCACGCCCAAGCCGCCGGCTTCGAGACCAACCTGCACACCAACGGCCTGCTGCTCGCCGGTCGCTACGCGGGCCTGCGCGACCACGTCACCCTCTACTCCTTGGCCGTGGACGGCCCCGACGAGCAGAGCGCCGACTGGTTCCGCGGCGACGGCTACTTCACCACCTTCCGGGCCAACACCGCCCTGCTCGCGGCTGACCGGCGGCGCCTCGCCTTCAACACCTTCACCACCGCTGCCTCGCTGGCCGCCCTCCCGAGCCTTGCCGAGACCATCACCGGACTGGCCGCCCGCACGTCGGTGGAGTACTGGCTGATCTCCCAGTACCGCCCGATCGGCCGCGCGAACTCCCGCAAGGCCGACCTCTACGCCTACGACCGTGAGGCGTTCACCCAGGCCGTCACCCACGTCCGCAGCCTGCTGTCCGGCACCGGAATCCAGGTGTACGACCAGCCGACCCGCGCTGCCGAGGACGCCTATCCCTTCCGGGTCTGGGTCCTGGCCGACGGCACCGTCACCGCCGATCTCGGCAGCGTCGCCGCGCCCCGCAACACCGTCCTCGGCAACCTCCTCGCCGACGGCTTCGAGCCCCTCGTCCGCCGGGCCTTCGCATCGCGCTCCACCACCGACACCTCCACCACGACCTCCCGGGACAAGGAAGTGACCGCACCGTGAAGTTCGACTCCGCGTACTACGACGACGTCATCGCCCGCCACAACTACGAGCGCATCGCTCCCGAGACCACCGCTGCCGCCAGCGACAACGTCACCCCGGAGGCCGATGCCGAACCCGCCCTCGGCGCCATCGACTTCCCGCTCGCCGACCTGAGCCCGGACGACCTGCGCACCAAGTGGATGTGCCACACCGGAGCCCGGGACTTCGCGACAGCGGTCGCCGGCGGGAAGCCCGCCACCGTGACCACCGGTGTCGGCCTCGGCGGCCCGCCGCACGCCGGCACCGTCTTCCAGCTCCTGCGCGCCGTCACGCTCCAGCAGCACGGACTGCACGTCCAGATCGTGCTTGGCGACCTCGACTCCTACAACGCCCGCCGCACCCCGCTGGCCGAAGTCCGCCGACTGGCCGACCAGTACGAGGAGTTCGTCCGCCGACTCGGATTCGACGAGCAGTGCGGAGTCCTGCGTCGCCAGGAGGGCAACGCCGACGTCCTGGCCACGGCCTTCCTGCTCTCCCGCCACCTGGACGACGCCGACTTCACCTGGGCCGAGGAGGACCTCTCCGGTCTCTACCGCAACCACGGTGTCTTCGACCACCTCACCTACGGCATGAAGCAGGCCACCCTCCTCATGGCCGCCGACTTCGTCCACCTGCTCGCCCAGGACCGCCACGTCCTGGTCTCCCTCGGCGTCGACGAGCACAAGTACGTGGCACTCGCCCGGCGCGGAGCCGAACGCTGGGGTCTGCCCGCCGACCGCCTCTCCGGCATCTACACCAAGATGATCCCCGGCCTCGGCGGCCTGCCCAAGATGAGCAAGAGCATCCCCGGTTCCGGCATCACCGCCGCCATGCCGGCTGACGACATCCGCGCCCTGCTCGCAGCCGACACCGACTCCGGACCGGACGACGACACCTCCGCTCTGCTCCAGATGTTCGCCTGCCTGCCCGAGACCGGCGGCCACGCCTACGACCTGGCCGCCGAAGCACGCCGCACCGGCGGCCACCGCTGGCGCGAGCTCCGCGAGGAGCTCACCGAGCGCCTGGTCGGCGTCTTCTCGCTCTGGCCCCAGCTGTGACACGACCGAAGGAGTCCGCCATGTCCACCACGCCCGCGCTGTCCCCCGCGTCAGCCCCGGCGCCGTACCCCGTCCTCTCCAGTCAGCCCCTCGGCGACGCCACCACCCACCACATCCGGACCGGCTACCGTCACCGGACCACCGTGGAGTACTTCACCGACACCACCGACGACGACGTCACCTGGCAGCCCGACGTCTACCCGTACGCCGCCACCCTCGCCGAGCACTCCGGTCTCGACACCCTCATCGACCTCGGCTGTGGCCGCGCCGGCAAACTCGCCGCCCTGGCCTCCGAACGCCCCGACTGGACGTACATCGGCGTCGACTTCGGCGACAACCTCACCTGGTGCCGCGACAACCACACCTTCGGCCAGTGGCTCGACACCGACCTGGAGAAGGCCGAATACCTTCTCCTCGCTCCCGATCTCCTGCGACGCTCCGTCGTCGTCTGCTCCGACGTCATCGAACACCTCCTCGACCCGCTCCCGCTCCTCGCCCTCACCCGGAACCTCCTGTCGGACGGCGCCTCCGTCGCCGTGTTCTCCACCCCCGCCCGCGAGTTCCGCAGCGGCTACGACGCCCCCGGGCCGCCCCGCAATCCCAGCCACGTCCGCGAATGGGCCAGCGACGAGTTCCAGGCCCTCCTGCGCGCCCGCGGCTTCGAGATCCACTACGCCGGCGTCACCCGAAGCGACGACGCCTCCCACGGCCTGTCCACCCAGCTCGTCACCGTCGGCCTCCCCGAGGTCCGCCGATGACCATCCCCACGGCTGCTGCCCCGACCTCCGGCCTTCGGGTCGTCCACCTGCCCGCCCGCACCCCCTACGCCCGCAAACTCCACGGCCCCGGCATCCGCGCCCTGAACACCGCCCCCGAGCCCACCGAGATCCGCCCCGGCCTCGTCGTCCCCGCCGACGTCACCGCTTCCTGGATCCTCGACCACACCCCGCTGGACTGGCTCGACGTCCTCCACCTCCACCACATCGACCTCGAAACCCCCGCCGTCTTGGAACGCCTCCTGGACGCCTGCGCCACCGCCGGAGTCCGCGTGGTCTTCACCGCCCACGACACCCGCCCCATGTTCGGCGGCGACAGCGACGGGGCCGACGCCTTCATCACGCGCCTACGCCTGTTCCTCGCCGCCGACGTCCCCTGGATCTGCCTCACCGAAGGCTCTCGCGCCGACCTCGCCACCCTGCTGGGCACCGAGCCTCCCGCCACCGTCATCCCGCACGGCTACGTCGTACCGCCCGACACCCTCCGCCACCGCGAACGCCTCCCCAGCACGGGCGTCCGCACCCTCCTCTACGGGGCCACCCGCGCCAACCGCGACCAGACCTCACCCGTCGTCAACTGGTCACTCGCCACGAGCGACCCCGCCCACACCCTGCACCTCCTCCTGCGCGCCGCCAGCCCCGCCGACTTCACCCGTACCACCCCCAACCCCCTGCCCGTGATCCTGGACACCGCCCGCCACGACCCCCGCATCCGGATCACGATGCGCCCGTACCCCACCGACGCCGACGTCCTCGACGCCGCCCTCGCCAGCGACCTACTGCTGCTTCCCTACCTCTGGGGCACCCACTCCGGCCAACTGGAACTCGCCTTCGACCTCGCCCTCACCCCGGTCTGTGCCCGCGTAGGCCATCTCCCCGAACAACATCGCCTCCACCAGCGAAATGGCCAGGCCGTCCCCGAACCCGAGTGGTTCGACTGGACCACCGGCCACCCCAACCTCTTCGGCGAACGCTTCCTGACCGCCCTGGAATCCGCGATCGCCCGCACGGCCGCAACCCCGCGCCGCCTCGACCAGGACTTCCTCGACTACCGCACCCAGGAACACAAGGACGTCCTCACCGCCCACCTCGCGCTTTACGAAGGCGGCCACCGATGACGAACGCCCCGTTGCCCCGGATCTCCTGCGTGATCCTCTGCCACAACTACGGCCGCTACCTCGACCGTGCCATCACCAGCTGCCTGGAGCAGGAGGCCGGCAACTACACCCTCCACGAGATCGTGGTCATCGACGACGGCTCCACCGACGACACCCCCGAGATCTGCCGCCGCCACCAGGACCACGTCCGCATCGTGCGCCGCCCCCAGCGAGGGTTTGCTCAGACCCTCACCGACGCCGTGCTCCTCGCCGAGGGCGACTGGATCGCCCCACTCGACGCCGATGACTGGTTCCACCCCGCCAAACTCCGCACCTGCGCCGAGGCCATCACCCCCGATCGCCTCCTGATCGACCACTGGGAGACCGTCGTCGGCGTCGACGGCTGTCCTCTGCTGCCCGAGCCCCACCCCGGCGGCAACACCAGCACCCTCCTCGTCCGCCGCGATGCCGCCAGCACCCTTCTCCCGGTCACCAACGAGATCCACTTCCACGCGCTGCGCGATGCCGGCCGCGGGCACACCCTCACCGAGCCTCTGGTGAACTACCGGCTCCACCCGGCGAGCATGACCGACCGGACCCTCAATGGTTCCTCCCAGCACTACCGTGCCGACGTCTGCGTGGACCTCGCCGACCGCCTCATCGCCCTGACGGCCAGCCCGCCCGCCTGGGCCACCGCCGCCGCCCTGCGCCGCATCTCCCACCGCTACCGCGCTCGCGCCGCTGGGCACCGCGTGGAAGCTCACCTGCAGCAGGGCCAGCGCCTCCGCACCCTCCGCCCGCTCGTTGCGATGCTTCACCACTCCCTCCGCGGTCGGGCACCGCTCTCGGCGTGGCTACGCAGTCTCTGGAGCGTCGCCCGTGACCGCCCGCTCGCTCCGCCCCCACCGACCCCAACTGGCGCTCCGGCCTCGGCGTTTCTCCACCGCGAGGCCGAAGCACACGGTAACTAAACGAATGCGATTCCGGATATGGCGGTGCTAAAATCACGTGCTTCTCCCATGCCCGCTGGCCGTGCCAGCCAACAGATCCAGGAGCGTAACGACGCCATGAGCCGTCTCAGCGAGTCCGTAGTCCGTGCCATGGAGATCCTCAAGGGGTCGGACCTGGCTGCGGACTATACGGTCGCCCGGCTCTTGGAAGAGACCTATCGCCGCCGCTCGCTGGACCTGTCCGACCTTTCACCGGCCGAGCAGGCCGCGCTGGTCGAGGGCCGTGCGATCAACGTTATCCCGTCCGCCTCCGGGCTCGCGGCGAAGATCACCGCTGCCCAGGCGGAGGGGCGGTCGCTTGTGGTCAAGTACGGGATTGACCCGACGTCCCCGGACGTGCACCTGGGCCACTCGGTGCCGATCATCATCGCGTCTCGGTTCCAGCGCATGGGGCACCACGTCGTCTTCATCATCGGCGACGTCACGGCCAAGATCGGTGACCCGTCCGGCCGCTCCTCGGAGCGACCGCCGCTGACCGATGCCGACATCGCCCACAACCTCAGCGGCTACCAGCAGCAGGTCACTCCGTTCATCGACTTCACGCGCGCCGACCTCCGCTTTAACGGCGAGTGGCTGAACAAGGTCAGCCTGCCCGAGCTGGTGGGCATCCTGGCCCACGTCCCGGTCTCGATGACGCTCCAGCGCGACGACTTCCGCAACCGCCTCGCCGCCGGTGACGGCCTGTCGGTCGCCGAGTTCGTCTACTCCGTTGTGATGGCGCTGGACTCCGTGGCCATCACCGCGGACGTCGAGCTCGGCGGCGTGGACCAGCTGCTGAACCTCCAGATGTGCCGCAAGGTCATGGAGATCCGGGAGCAGGCGCCCGAGGTCATCATCACCACCCCGCTCATCGAGGGCACCGACGGCACCGGCGCCAAGATGAGCAAGTCCAAGGGCAACTACGTCGGACTCTCCTCCTCCCCGGACGAGATCTTCGGCCGCGTGATGTCCATCCCCGACCACCTCATCGAGCCCTACCTCAAGCAGCTCACCGAGTGGACCGACGAGGAGATCGCCACCGTCACTGGCCGGGTAGCGGATGGCACCGCGCACCCCATGGCCGTCAAGCGCATCCTGGCTGGCGAAGTGACTGCGGCCCTGCACGGCCTGAAGGCTGCCGAGGCAGCCCGTGCCGAGTTCACCGCCCGCTTCTCCAAGCGGACCTTCGGCGAGGCGCAGAACCTCCCGGCCGTCTCGTTCCAGGAGCACGCTGAGACCCCGCTGGTCACCCTGCTGACTCAGGTCCTGGGCTTCGCCGCCAGCAACTCGGCCGCCCGCCGAGTCGCTGCTCAGAACGGCCTTCGCCTGATCGCCGAGGGCGTCGACGGCGAGCAGCACACCACCCAGCTCGACGAGGGCAGCACCCAGCAGGCGCTGTCCGCGCTCGTCGGCGAAGCCGAACTCGCCGGCGAGGCGACCTTTTACCTCAAGGCAGGCCGGAAGATCGCCCGTATCGACGCCTAACCAGCGTGTGGGGTGGTGGGGCCGGTCAGGCCCCACCACCCCACACGCTGTCGAGTCGAGCTTTAGGCGGCGGCGGTCAGCAGCTTTCGGACATGCTCCGCCGCCTGGTCCACCGGCACCAGCTGCGTCTCGCCGGTGGCCCGGGTAGTGACCTCGACGGTCCCCTCGGCGAGCCCGCGGGCGCCGACCGTGAGCCGGTACGGGATGCCGATCAGCTCGACGTCGCTGAACTTCACCCCGGGCCGCTCGTTGCGGTCGTCCAGCAGCACGTCCACCCGATCGGCCTGCAGCTGCCGGTACAGGTCCTCGGCGGCCTCGGCCACCGTCGCGTCGGTGACCCCCAGGACCACGACCGCGACCTCGAATGGGGCCACCGAAACCGGCCAGACGATGCCCTTCTCGTCGTGGTGCGTCTCCACGATCGACGCCATCGCCCGCTCGACGCCGATGCCGTAGCTGCCCATGGTCGGGACGACCTGGTCGCCGTTCGGGCCGAGCACGGTGACACCCAGCAGTTCGGTGTACTTGCGGCCGAGCTTGAAGATGTGGCCAACCTCGATGGTGACCACCACGTCGAGGGGTTCGCCGCAGGTGGGGCAGGGCTCGCCGGAGACGACCTCGCGCAGGTCCGCCCACCGCTGCACCGCGATGTCCCGTTCCACCGAGAGGCCCCGCAGGTGGACGCCGTCGGTGTTGGCGCCGGTGGTCATGTCGGTGCGCCCGCGCAGGGCCTCGTCCGCGACGATCGGCAGGCCGGTGACGCCGACCGCCCCGAGGCTGCCGGGCGAGGCGCCGAGCGCCGTCTGGATCTCCTCGGCGGTCGCCGGCCGTACGGCGGTGGCGGCCAAGGTGTCGATGAGCTTCTGCTCGACCAGGCTGTGGTCACCGCGCAGCAGGACCAGGGTCAGCTGGTCGTCGACCACGTACACCAGCGTCTTGACCTGCCGCTCGGCCGGGACTCCGTGCAGGCGCGCCAGTTCCTCGATGGTCCGGGCCTCGGGGGTGTCGAACCGCTCGGGGGCGTCCAGGCCGGGCCCGTCCACCACGGGGGGAAGGGCGGAGGTGGCCTTCTCGGCGTTCGCGGCGTAGTCGCAGCCGGGGCAGCGGACCACCAGGTCCTCACCGGCGGCGGAGGGGCTCATGAACTCCACCGAGGCGCTGCCGCCCATGCTCCCGCTGGACGCCTGCACCGCGATGGCGGGCAGGCCGAGGCGTTCGAAGATCCGCTCGTAGGCGGCCTTGTGCAGGTCGAAGGAGCGGTCCAACCCCTCCTGTGCGAGGTCGAAGCTGTACGAGTCCTTCATGGTGAACTCGCGCACCCGCAGCAGGCCGCTCTTGGGGCGGGCCTCGTCGCGGAACTTGGTCTGGAACTGGTACCAGATCTGCGGCAGGTCCCGGTACGAGCGCAGCTCCTGGGACAGGACGGTGAAGATCTCCTCGTGCGTCATGCCGAGGGCCAGGTCCGCGCCCTTGCGGTCTTTGAGCCGGAACATCTCCTCGCCCATCACCTCCCAGCGGCCGGTCCGCTGCCAGACCTCCGCCGGGTGCATCGCCGGCAGGACGAACTCCTGGGCGCCGATCGCGGTCATCTCCTCGCGGATGATGTCCACGATCTTGGCGCGGACGCGCACGGCCAGCGGTAGCAGGGAGTAGTGGCCGGCCATGAGCTGCCGGACGAACCCTCCTCTCACCAGCAGGCGGTGGCTCACCGCATCCGCGTCCGCCGGGTCCTCCCGGAGAGTGGGCACGTACAGCTGGGACCATCGCATAGGACCGGAGACCGTCCTCTCGGTGAAGCTGCGGAGTGTCGCGGCGGCGCTCACGCCGACATCACGACGGGGAACGGATCCTAGTGGCGGAACCCTGCCCGAATCACCCCATTTTGAGAAGCCCAGGTGAGAGGCGCCGTCAGGGTTGCACCTCGACACGTGACAGCCCGAACGGAGGCAGATGGCCGACAGCACAGCCGACCTGCCCAGCAGCGATCGGTCCGTCGAGGCCATCCGCCGCTACTACGACGCCCTCGCCGAGGGCGAAGAGGACCGGCTCAACAAGGACGTCGCCGGCAGAGTTTCCTTCGAGATCCACCGACGCTTCCTGCGCCCCTACCTGAGCGAAGGGCAGCGCGTGCTCGAGATCGGAGCCGGCCCCGGCCGGTTCACCACCGTGCTCGCCGAACACGGCGCCCGCGTGGTGGTCACCGACATCTCACCCGTCCAGCTCCGCCTCAACGAAGCCAACGTGGCCGCCGGAGGAGCCGAGCACGCAGTCGAGGCCCGCCACACCCTGGACATCCGTGACACCACCCGCTTCCCTGACGACGCGTTCGACCTCGTCCTCGCCTACGGCGGCCCCCTCTCCTACGCCTTCGACCAGGAGCACCAGGCACTCGCTGGCCTCTTCCGGATCCTGAAGCCCGGCGGCGTCGTGGTCGCCTCGGTGATGTCCTTGTGGGGGAGCTGGCGGGCCCGCCTCCCCGGTGCCACCCAGGTGGCGATCCGCCATGGCGTCGACGTCGCCGACGCCGTGATCCGTACCGGCGACCTACGCCACGTGCCCGACGCGACCCACGTCTGCCGCATGTTCACCTGGGAACAGATCGTCACTCTCATCACCGAGTGCGGCGGCACTGTCCTGGCAGGGTCAGCGAGCAACTGGGCGAGCCTCGAAGACCCACACGTTCTGGCCGACATCGAACGATCTCCACAACGCTGGGAGCGGTTCCTCGTCTACGAGACCGCTGCCTGTGCCAGCCTCGGTGCCCGCGATGGAGGCACCCATATCCTCGTTGCGGCACGGCCACGCGGCTGAGCTCCGGGACGGGACAGCCACCATGGCATGTGGCGGCCGAGGACTTCTACGGCGCGGCTCAGGCGCGCAGCACGCTGCATCGGAAAGACGATCAAGAAGCAGGGGAGTCTGGCCCTGCATTGCTGCAGCTGCCTAGGCCGAACTCCAGGCTCCGGCCAGCCAGGCAGAATCCTGCCGACGCGCCCTGGACCTGGCAGCGACCACTCTCCCTGCCGGGGGTTCAGACCGAGACCCAGACATGTTGAGCATCTTCCTCGACGGCGTCACCTGGCCCGGTGGCGAGGCAATATCCTCGCCCGCCTGGGGGGCGACGCCGCGATGAACGACCTGTACGACGCGCTCGGCACAATGGACGCAACCTTCACGCGGGCGACCGCCGGCCTGCACTGCGATCTCGCTCAGGCCCACCTCGCCCGAGAGGAACAGGACGAGGCCATGAGCCACCTACGTCAGGCGCGGCTCCTGGCAAACCGCACGGGGTCAGCCTGCCAATGCGTCCGAAATCGACCAACTGGTCGGAAAGTTCGAAGCAGCGCGATGAGGGTGGCGAGCCGAGCTATCACTGCCTACGGGAAGCTAGGACATGCAGGAGCGCCACCAAGGTTCCCGAACCCATGAGCTTCCCCTCCGCCATGAGCATCGGGATCTCGGCCATCGGCACCCACGCGACGTGGCCGGCCTCCTCTCCGTCCTCGGGCGCGCCCACGAGGGTCGCCCCATAGCCGACGAATACCTCGTGCGGCGAGTCCACCATGCCGACCATCGGCTGGAAGGTAACCACGTGGTCGAGGTGATCCGGTCGCCAGCCGGTTTCCTCCTCGACCTCGCGCAGAGCAGCCCCCAGACCGTCCTCGCCGGGATCGACGATGCCACCGGGAAGCTCCCAGCCCCAGGACTGCGGCACGAAGCGGTACCGCCAGAGCATCAACACGCGGTCATCGGCATCCAATACCGCGGCGATGGCCACGCGCTTCAACCGCACGACGTGATGCTCGAAGCGCGCCACACCAGGCGGCTCAACGTCCACGAGCGCCAGCTGTACCCATCGGTTGTCATAAACCACGCGGTCGCCGTAGATCTTCCACGGCTCGAGCCCATCGGCCTGAGTGCTCATCAGCAATCACATCCTGGGAAGGTGGCAGCGGCCATAGTTGACCACACCTGCCGAGCGGGCGGCGCACGTTGAGCGCATGTGAAGCAGCCTCGTCCGTGGATGATCGCGCGTCCGCCTCAGGAGCCGAGCACGCAGTCGAAGCCCGCCACACCCTGGACATCCGCGACACCACCCGCTTCCCCGACGACGCGGCTGAGCTTCCGGATGGGACAGCCCCCATGGCACGTGCCTGGCCGAGGAGTCCGACGGCGCCGCTCAGGCAGGCAGTGTCCTGAACCGGGATGAAGATCAACAAGTGAGGAGCCTGGCCACTCCTCACTTGCGCCGCTTCTTTGTCCCAGGGGACGGATATCGTTGGGGAGTCGTGCCGCACAGGGGATACGACGCCCCGCGCAGGTTCACCCGACAGGACACGCCCGGCGAGTACATGTCAAGCGCGGCCGAATCGGGTGACCAGCAGGAACACCACGGCCTTCGGGTCGCCGCCCTTTGACGAGCAAGGACACCCCCGACTGATGGCAGTGACCCAACAGGAGATCGAGAACCGGCTGTGGGACGCCGCTGACGAGCTGCGTGTGGCGATGCCTGAATCGCAGTACTCCTCGGTAGTCTTCCCGCTGATGTTCTGGAAGTACCTGTCGGACACCTGGGAGCACCGCCGCCAGGAGTTCCAGGCCGAGAACCAGGGCCTGGACTACTCCGCCGAGGAAGCCCGCGAGATCGAGTACCGCGACTACCAGTCGTTCGAGATCCCGTTCATCCACCCCGGCACCGTCCAGGAGCGTCGTTCCTCTTGGACGTCCATCCTCGCCACCGTCACCCGGCCCGGCCTCGGCCAGCGCGTCCGCGCCTCCCTGCAGGCCATCGAAGCGGCCAACCCTGACAAGTTCTCCCGCATCTTCGGGGCCATGACCTGGACGGCCGAAGAGGTGCTGTCGGGGGACGTCCTGGCAGCGGTCATGCAGGCGATGGACAGAGTCCCGAAGATGCACGAGGGCAACATGTCCTACGACGTGCTCGGTGGGGCGTACGAGTACCTGCTGAAGCGCTTCTCCGACGGGTCCGGCACCCGTGCCGGCCAGTTCTTCACCCCGCGCGAGGTCGTCGAGCTGCTCGTCGAGGTCCTGGACCCCCAAAACCGCGAATCGGTGTACGACCCGACGTGTGGGTCGGGCGGCATGCTCATCGCCTCCGCGAACCTCCTGAAGGCACACAACAAGCGTGGCTACACGCTCAAGCTGCACGGGCAGGAGGCCGTAGCGGACACCGCGGGTGTGGCACGCATGAACCTCTTCATGCACAACCTCACCGACTTCAAGGTCGAGGTTGGCGACACCCTGAAGGACCCGCGCTTCAAGAAGAAGTCGGACGGATCCGTCGAGCAGTTCGACGTGATCGTCGCCAACCCGCCTTACAGCCTGAAATGGAAGCCCTGGACCAAGGACCCGCGTGCCATCGGCGGAGTCGCACCCCAGTCGTCGGCGGACTGGGCGTTCGTGCAGCACATGATCGCCAGCATGGACCCGATGAAGGGCCGCGCCGGTGTCGTCCTGCCTCACGGCGTCCTCTTCCGCGGCGGCCAGGAAGCAGCTATCCGCCAGCGAGTCCTGGACGACGACCTCCTGGAAGCCGTGATCGGGCTGCCGGCGAATCTCTTCTACTCGACGGCCATCCCCACGGCGATCTTGGTGTTTCGAGCCTCCGGCACCAAGCCCCCGGAGCGCAAGGGCGGCGTGCTGTTCATCGATGCCTCCAAGCGGTTCACCAAGGCCAAGAACCGCAATGTCCTCACCAAGGTCGACATCGCCGACGTGGTGCGCGCCTACCAAGCGGACTTCGACGCCGACGGAAACCCGATGGACCTCAACCTAGAAGTTGCTCTGCCGGCACGGTTCGTGGCCGCAACAGAGATCGTGGCGAACGGGCACGACCTCAATATTGGTCGTTACATTAAGCAGTCCGCCGCCGAGCAGGAAGACCTCGGCACCCTCATCGATGCCTACAACGTCGCCCGCGCCGAACGGCAGAAGACCGAGGCTCGCATGCTCGCCGTGCTCGCCGACGCTGGGATCGAGGGTTTCGATGAGTAACGGTTATCCGCTTCGTCCGCTCGGATCGCTGATGCGCCTCGACATCCAGCGCACGCCGATGATTCCTGCAACCACCTACCGTCTGGCCGGGGTCCTGAACGCAGGACAGGGACTTGTTGCTAAGGGCGAACTCGACGGCGGAGACACAGAGTATTCGGCAATGAACGTGCTGCGCGTCGACCAGGTCGTGATGCGAAAGCTGACCGCGTGGGAAGGCCCGATCACCGTAGTACCTGCCGAGTTCGACGGATTCGTCGTCAGCAACGAGTTCCCGACATTCACGCTTGGCCCGGAACTGGTACCCGACTGGGTTAGGCACGTCTGCCGCTCGCCGCGACTGTGGACAGAAATGAAGAATCGGGTGAGCGGGACAGTTCAACGGCGCAAGCGCCTTAACCCAGAGCAACTGTTGCAAATCGAGCTCCCAATCCCACCCCGCGAGGTGCAAGCGGGGATCGTCCAGGTACTCGACTCAGTTGACGACCAGATCACCGCACTCGACGAAGAGGCCGATGCGCTGGACCGCGTATCGATGGCCGTTGCCGAGGACCTGCTCTCCAACGAAGCAATCGTGGCGCTCGGAACGATGCTCGACGACATTCAAGGGGGCAGGAGTCCCCAAGCAAACACAAGGCCACCGCGCGCTGATGAACTTGGCGTGTTGAGGGTCAGCGCGGTCACACCTTTCCGGTTCCTCGCGGAAGAGTCCAAAGCCCTTCTGCCTGGCACGTCCATGCCCGCGTCCGCGGTTGTTCAGCCCGGCGACGTACTCATTACGCGAGCGAACACACCTGTTCGAGTCGGGGCCGTCGCGCGAGTCCCTGGCGATGTTCGGAGCGGCCTCTACCTTGCCGACAAGACTCTTCGACTCATCCCGTCGTCAAAGTTGGACCCGAACTTCCTTGTAGTGGCGATGGCGCTGATTCTGGCCAGGACCCACCTCACGGATTCGGCTTCAGGCACCAGCGCCTCAATGGTCAACGTCAGCCAGGATCGCATCCGTCAGACACCGATCCCGCTTCCAGACCTGGACCGGCAACGGGAGGTTTCCTCCGCCGTCCTGTCCGTTCGTGCGAACGCCGATGCGGTACGTGCTGAGACCGCGCGCCTCCGGGATACACGCTCCAGCCTGCTGGCGGGGCTGCTGGACCGCACCATCTAGATTTGAGTCTGCCGAACTGGGGGTCTGAGCTGTGGCGAAGGGCATTCGGGAGCGAGAGTTCCAGAACTTGATGATCCGGTGGTCCCTCCCTATGGGCTGGGGCTTCACTGCGGGGCGGGCGTTGCCGCGTGAGACGACGCAGACAGTGATTGCCTCTCAGCTGCGAGATGCCATCGTCAGGTTGAACCCCGGGGTGATCGGGGGGTTCGACGTGGACGCCGTGGTCGAGGAAATCGTCGCGACGGTCAATGCTGTCGAAGGCGGGCTGGTGCGGGCCAACGAGCAGGTATTGCGCCTGCTGCGCGGGCACAAGGAGTTCCGGGACGCCGATGGCGTGTGGCACGTCCTGAAGGTCATCGACTTCGAGCACCCGACTGCCAACACGCTAGTCGTGTCCGACGAGGTGACCATAACCGTCCCCGGCAAGACCTCCCGCCGCTTCGACCTCGTGTACTGGGTCAACGGCCTGCCCTTGGTCGTGGTCGAGGTGAAGTCACCGACCGCAAAGTCCGGGTGGGTCGACGCCGCCAACGAGATCAACAACGTGTACGCCACCGAGTACCCCTGGTTCTTCACGCCCAACGTGTTCGCCGTCGCCTCCGACGGGCTGAAGCTGCGGTTCGGTGCCGCCGGCGCGCCCACGAACCTGTGGCAGCCGTTCCGGTCCACCGCCGACGACGAGAACCTGTCCGGGCAGGCCGACGTGAAGCGCTCTGTCGAGCTGCTTATGAATCCGGCCACGATCCTGGACATGCTCGCCAACTTCGTCCTCTTCGACACTGCAGGGGGTGGGGCTGACATCAAGTACCTGCCCCGCTATCCGCAGATGGAGGCCGCCCACCTGATCCACGAACGGGTCCTGGAGGGTGGGTCGAAGGGTCTGGTCTGGCACCATCAGGGGTCGGGGAAGACGCTGCTGATGGTCTTCGCCGCCTCGCTGCTGCTGGCTGACACCCGCACCGATTCACCCACGATCATCCTGCTCTCGGACCGGACCCACCTCGTGCGGCACACCGCCGGGGTGTTCACCTCCGCCATGGGGGACTCCTACTTCCACCGGCCCAAGACCAGCCAGAAGCTGCGGTCCCTGCTGGCCGGCGACGTGCGCGGTGTCATCTCCACGACCGTCCACAAGTTCGCCGACGCTGGCGAGAACCTGTCGACCAGGGCCAACATCATCGTGCTGGTCGACGAGGCACACCGTACCCAGTCCGACAAGAAGAAGTCCCTGGCCGGGCAGATGCGCGCAGCGCTGCCGAACGCGAAGTTCTTCGGCATGACCGGCACCCCCGTACGGAACCTCGCCACTGACACCTTCGCCCTCTTCGGCGAGGAGGCCGACCCGGGCAGGGTGCTGCACCGCTACTCGGTGTCCCGGTCTCTGCTGGACGAGGCGACCGTGCCGGTCGTGCTAGACCCGCGCCCGGTCGTCTTCGAGATGAACGACCAGGAGTTGCAGGCCGAGTTCGACCAGTTCGCCGACGACTTCGATCTCGATGACCCCGACCGTGAGACGCTGTCCCGCAAGTTCGGCCGTCTCACCTCGGTCTTCGCCAACCCCGACCGCATCCACGCGGTCTGCCAGGACATCGTGGACCACTACCTGGCCGGCGCCTACCGAAACGGCCTCAAGGCCCAGGTCGTCGCCTTCAACCGCGAGCTGGCCGTGGCATACATGGAGAAGATCAACGAGCTGCTGGCCGGCTTCGAGGCGTCACAGGTACTCGCCAAAGTCGGGAAGCACGCCCGGATCACCGCCGAGGTGAACATCTCCGTCTCGGATGCCAAGGACGAAGTCGCCGCCATGAAGCCTTTCCAGCTCTCGGAAGCCGAGGAGGAAGAGCAGAAGCGGCGGTTCCTCTCCCCGGACGACCCGCTGTGCTTCCTGGTGGTGACCGCAAAGCTGATGACGGGGTTCGACGCCCCGAACGAGGGCGTCCTCTACCTGGACAAGCCCTTGAAGGCCCACAGCCTGTTCCAGACCATCACCCGCCCGAACCGCACCTGGGTGTCCCCGACAGGGTTCGTAAAGACCCGCGGCGTGGTCGTGGACTACATCGGCCTGGCCGAAGAGGTCCAGCGGGCCGTCGTCGACCCCACCTCGAAGGGAGTCGGCAAGGGCGGCGGTTTCGTCACTGACTTGTCCGCGCTGGTCGCCGAGTTCCGCACCACCTTCGCCCGCATTGAAGACCTCCTCGCGGACGTGGACGGCCTCGACCTCACAGTCCACGGTTATGAGTCCGTACGGGCCATCAACGTCTTCCTGGACACCAATCCTGACGCGGCCGAGGTGTTCACGAAGGACTACCGGCTCCTGGCCCGCCTGTACCCGGTCATCAACACCGACAAGCGGGTCGCCAAGTACCAGGACGGCTTCGGGCTGTTCGGATCCGTGTACACGACTCTGTTCAAGAAGTCCTCCGACGAAGAGAGGAAGGAACGGCTGGGCGAGCTGGGGCCGATGGTTCTGGAGATCATCAACGCCCACGTCCATTCCTTCTCCGTGGCCGCCTCCCAGGAGGAAGCCCTCGTCCTGGACGCCCAGGGCATTGTCATCCTGAAGGAACTGCTGGCCCTGGTCCGTCCCAAGCCCGACAAGGGTGACGGTGAGGACAAGACGCCGCCGTCCGCGGCGGAGATCCTGGACCACATCAAGGCCGCTCTCGACAAGGGCGTCGAACCTGGGTCCGCGAAGTACACCGCCCTCGCGGAGCGGATAAGGCTGCTGCGCGACCGGATCATCCAGAACGCCCAGGACGCCCTGGATTTCCTGTCCGAAGCACTCCGAATCGCCCGCGCCATCGTGGACGCCGAGAAGCACCCCAACACGGCCGTCGTCGTGCTGGACGACGACCACGTGGGTGTCCTGTCACGGATCATCCACGACCACGCACCGGCCGGCCTCACAGTCACCGAGAGGAACCTGGCCGAGGAGATCGACCAGGTGGTCACCCGCACCCTCGCCCGGTCATGGGACAACGCCGATGCTCGTAACCGGGGCGCCCGCCGCGCCACCGCCGCGGTCTTCCGCCGGTACATGCTGAAGCCGGTGGGGGAACCGTACGACTCCACCGTGGCCTACATCGAAGCCCACTACCTCGTCGACTGACGATGGGACGGAGGCCCGGCAAGCTGCGACGGCTGCCGGGCCTCGTCACTGCGCGGCCCAGACCTACGCTAATCCTCTGCTCCATTAACTGGTGCTTCCTCAGCACCTGGTTCCGCGAGCGGCTTCTCCTCCGGTGCGGCGGTGCGCCGGTACTGCGGATGGTCGAGGTCCATCTGCTTCGCGGCGTGCAGGGGAAGGGGGAAGCGGGAGCGTCCATCCCAGAATTGGGCCTGGTGGGAGAGCTTCGCTGTGGTGATGGCGAGAGCCTCCTCGGAGACGCCCTCGGCGCACGCGAGCGGGTAGATCTCATTGGCCGTCATGGAGTACCAGTTCTGAGGCATCTCACCCTTGCGTCGCTCCTCCTTCTTGTCGGAGAAGACAGAGGGCTTCGCGTCCCATCGGGTGTACTTGGATCCCAGCCGGCCTGCGCCGTCCCCGTCGAAGGCGCGTGGCACGTTGCAGAAGATCCACACTGGGGTACCGAAGTCCGTGGTGACCTGGTAGAGCGTGGTCGCGGTGTCCTGTTCCACAGGGTCGCCGCCCTTGGTCTTGGCGATTCGGGTCGTGCTGACTGGTTGCGGCACCTCCTCGTCGCTGACGTTGATACGGATGACGGCCTGGGGCCGCTCGTCACGGCTTAGGGTGCTGCCGGGAAGCCAGTAGCGGCTGTTGCGCTTCTCGGGAGAGCTGCCGAGACGCATGTTCTGCAGCCCGTCCCACATCCGTCGTGAGGCAAGCTCGTCCACGGTGACGACGTACGAGGTGCCGTCCAGTTCCTCGGACAGGTCGGCGAGGGCGCGCTCGACGGTCTCGGCCGCGTCGTCCCAGCGCTGCCGGTAGGTCTTCTTGTCGCCGGTGCCCTCGGGGTAGGCGCTGGCGTGGAAGGCTGGCTGTGCCAAGCGGTAGGGCTGCCACACAGGCCGAGTGGAGCTCCAACCGAGCATCGTCCAGGTGCCACCGGCGACCTCCGAGGGCACGAGGGCCGAGGCGGTGATGACCACCTTGGGCTGGCCGAATTCTCCCTTGCGCCTGTTCTGCTGCCTCACGTGGATGCCGACGTGGGCGATGCGGTCGACCGGATAACCCGCCTTCTCAGGTTGCAGAGCGTTGGCGATGCGGTCGTCGATGACGCCGAGCGAGCGGTAGAGGTCGAGGAGGGCCATCTCGGCGGGGTGGTCCTTCGCCTTGGGCTTGATGACGCCCTTCTCGTCCTTGCCCCGGAGGTACTGGGTCGGGACACCGAGGTCAGCGAGGATCTTCCTGGTCTGGGGCTTGGCGTCGAGGTCGTCGGGGCTCGTCTCACCACCGCCGTCGGCGTCGGCCGCTGTCGGGATCTCGGTCTCGCACCAGGCACCGACAAGCACCCCGTCCTGGGACCGAAGCGCGGCTCCGGTGGCCGCCAGCGCCTCCTTGCGGGCGCCGGAGGGCCCAGGTTCAAGGAAGTCGCCGGCCTGATGGAACACGGCGGTGATCTGATCTCCGTACAGGCTGAGCTCGTCGCCGCCGCGCGGGTCGAGGCCCTCTGGCGCGAGGCCGAAGGTCTTGCAGAAGGTGTCGAGCATCCGCAGTCGGGTTTCGTCCCGGTACCACAGACAGACGATGCGCAGCTTCTTGAAGCCGGCAGCTTCGACGGAGGCGAAGATGGACTCCGGGGTGGGGAAGAGGCTGCCGCGTTGGCGGATCGGGCCGAGCGTCTTCGGATCCGGATGCTGCTCGCGCTCCGCCTTGCGGCGCAGGTACTCCTGCTTGGAGATGTTCTCCGGGTCGGTGGGGCGGTGCGGCAGACTCATTCGCACCTCGAGCATGTCCAGGGGCTCGGCGCGGTCGGCGAAGACGTTGGTGAAGTGCTGGTGCAGGAGCCGAAGGTGGTGCATGCCGGTGCCGGTGCCGATGGGGAAGGAGAAGTTCTTCGGCAGGATGGGCCAGACCTGTCCGGGGTGCTCGCGCGGGAAGCGGGCTGCTTCCTTCTTTTCCTTCGCGTCGGTGAGGAGCTTCTGCTCCCGCTTCGAACGTTCGTCGATGGTGCGCAGGATCGAGTAGTCCATCTCCAGCCGGCCGAGGGCCTGGAGAGCGAGGCGGTTGATGGTGCGGGCGCCACCGCGGCCGTTGAGCTTGACCTCGAGCAGTGGGTTGTCCGGGCCGGGCTGCTCCGCGAGGGCGGTGGTGGAGAAGACGAGGGAGGAGGAGATGCGGGTCACCCGGGAGCTCAGCAGCAGCACGGGGTTGGCGACGTTGGGCAGGGTCTTCAGCTTTAGCGCGGTCCGGGAGAGGGCGAAGCGGCCTCCCTGTTCGTTCTGCCAGGGGTCGTCGAAGGCGACCAGGCCGCCGGTGGTGTCCGCCCGTAGTTGGATGGACTTGCTGTCGGAGATCGCCCATGGCTCGGCGGCGAAGCGTCGGGACAGCTCCCAGGCGACTGTGCTGAAGAGCCAGTTGGGGGCACTGGGCTGGATGTTGTTGGTGGGCTGGAGGTACTCGGCCAGCAGGTGCGTGCGCTCCGGGGTGTCGGCGATCCGCTTGGCCAGTTCGGGCGCTGTGGTGATGTCGATCGTGCTGACGTCCTGACCGAGGGCCAGGTAGTGGGTGAGGGTGAAGACGCGGCGGAGCAGTTTGCTGTCGACCGGGCGGAGCGAGGCGAGGAACGGGGCGCGGCGGTCCGGGTCGAAGTAGACGTAGCCGCCGCTCATCATGCTCAGGACGGTGGTGGCGATGGAGTAGGGGGCCTGGGCCGAGTCGTTGTTGAACTTCTTCTTGCACAGGTGGTCGAAGTCGTCCCAGAGCTTCCAGGTCGCTTCGTCGAAGTGCCGCACGTGGACAACGGCATCGCCGACCAGCTCTGGGGTGCAGCGGAAGGCGAGGGTGTTGAGGTACTTGCCGGGTGCGCGGTCCTGGTCGCCCGGTGCGGGGTCCTGCTCGGTCACGTGGTCTCTTCTTCTCTCTTGTGAGTCTCGTCGGTTGCCCGGGTGCCCAGGGTCAGTGGGGGTCGATGCCGGCGTAGGAGAGGAAAGCATTGAGTGCCTCTCCGTACAGGTCGTTCATGCGTCGTCGCACGTCGGGCGGCCACTGGGAGTGGATGCGCCGAAGGACGGTCTCCAGGTCGGCGCTCCAGGTGTCCTCGTGGAAGGCGTAGTCGACCATGTGCAGCACGGCTTCGGTGCCGCCGCGACGGGCGCGACCGGCGAGCTGGATGAGGTCGACGATCATGCCCGCGACGACCTCCTCCTGGAGGGACTTGTGCATCGCGGTGAACTGTGGGGCTGTGCGCAGGAGGAGCGCCAGGCGGTCCCATGCCGCCGCGCGGGCACCGGCCAGGGCCTGCGACGGGTCGGAGACACCGCCGGCCGACAGGGCACGCAGTCCGGCGGCGTTGATGCTGCCGTACATCTCGGCGGGTTCGTTGAGCAGCGCGAGGGGGCGCACGCACAGGTAGACGGATCGGACCGCTGAGCGGGTGCCCTTGACGATGTTGAGCCCGCGGGCGATGAGCGACAGCGGAACAACGAGGATTTTGCCGTGATTGGGGAAGTCCTCGAACTCCTCGGCGGTCAGGCGTACGGCCACGGTCTCCCTGGGCAGTTCGGGGTCGGCACCGTGCCGGTTCTCCGCGCGGACGGCCAGGCACAGTCCGCCGTCGTACTGCCCGGCCTGAGCGATTCCGCGGGCGAGCCACGCGCACTGTTGGTAGGAGTTGGCGACGACCAGTACGTGTGCCCGATCCGGGTCCTTGGCGGCGGTCCGTTCGAGTTCGCGGTGGATGTACTGGTCGTAGAGGTTGCCGCCGAGCTCGATGAGCGCGTCCTTCTTACGGCTGGGGTGGGTGCCGGAGACCTTGATCGGTTCTCCGAACAGGGGGTGGCCTTCGCCGTAGTCGATGCGGTGTTTCCTGGCCCGGATGGAGTTGGCCTGGGCGTCGGTCATCCACCAGCGCACCGGGGCGTGGAGGTGCTCTCGGACTGCCTGGGGGAAGTAGGCGGTGGCCGACAGCCCCATCACCGGCCGTTCGACGCCTGCCAGGATGAGGGACACGATCCCACCCAGCTGGGCGGTGAAGGTGTGCGGGTCACCGGCGATGGTCTGGGCGACCAGGGCCGCGTTCTTCTCCTTGTCGTCGAGTCCGGTGACTCGGTAGCCGGTGATGGCTTGCCCCAGCATGCCGAGCGGAAGAACGGCGGAGATGGCAGTCGCCTGCAGGTTTTCCACGATTTTCTGGGCCGAACGCAGACCGGAGGAGCGGTAGTCGTGGGCCTTCTCCTGGAGGGCGGACAACGCCTCGTCCAACTCGATCATGGCAGTCCGGGTGACCAGCAGGTTGACCGCCTGCGCACGCCTGTGCGGGTCCTTGACGCTGGGCTCGAGCAGGCCGTGAAGTTCGATCTTGACGGCGTCCAGCAGATGCTCGCCGCGAGGCGCCACCAGCGCGCTGAGCGCCTCCCTGACGTCATGCCAATCGGGGTCGAGCAGGCTCGCCTGTCGGCTGAGCGGATCGCGGCGCTGATAGCGGGTAGGCATGAGGGCGTTGAGCTGCTGGAAGAGCTCAGCCGGGATGTCTGCACCGTCGCCCGTCTCTGTCGGCGACCACAGCAGCCGGAGGAGGGTACGGTCACGCCCACGTGCCAGGTGCCAGCGGGTACTGGTCTGGTCGGGGATGCGCTCCTGGGCCCGGTCGTCCTCCGTGGCGTGCAGGCTGAGGGCGTTCTTACAGATACTGAGCAGGAGGAACTCGGCCATGAGACGGACGTGGCTGACAGCGGGCAGCAGGTTGTGCTCGTCGTCGATGCGTAGCCGTTTGGCGTCGGTGTCCATCTCCTGCGGCGCGGCCGACCAGTGCCGGCGGGAGTGCAGGATGATCTCGCTCGCGCACTTGTCGACGGCCCGGGACTGGAATTGGTCGACCTCGTCGATGAGAACAGCGTGGCAGGTCCTCAGTGCGAACTCGGCTGCGGTCATGCTGCGTACGGGCCGACCGTCGAGGTTGACGCCGATCCGCAGGTTGCCCTGCATGAACACGTAGTGGTTCATGACGACGACGTTGGCGTCGGCCGCCTCGTACACGGGAGCGTACCTGCCGCAGGTCGGGATCCAAGGGCAGGCCGCAGCCCCGACACCCTGCTGGTGCAGCGACAGGCAGGGCTCGCGCCCCGGCGGATAGTCCCCGGTGGCTTCCAGGAATGTCTTCAGGGCGCATCCGTACGCCAGGGGATCGACGTCGCGTTCGGCGCGTTCGCCCCACTCGCCGGGCGCGTCCGGGTCCTCGTTGATCAGAGAGGCGAGCTTGAGTGCGCGGTCGTGCATGCCGGATGACGACATCAAGTGTGCGCACGTGGCCTCGCGTTCGATGACCTTGGACCGGTGAAGGTGGGCCAGATCCTGGCGCACGTTCCAGGTCATGGCAAGGCACGCCTTGATGTCGGGCAGGACGATCGTGACGCGCAGGTTGCGGGCGGCGAACCAGGCGGCCATGACGCGGACCATCACGCTCTTGCCGGTGCCGGTCGGCGCATTGAAGATCTCCATGCCGCCGGCGGTCAGCGCGAGAGCTTCGGTGGGGGACATGGTGTCCGTGGTCTTCAGCGCGTCGAAGAGCTGCCCGAGGGTGTGGCGCAGGTAGCGCTTGTCTTCGGGGTAGCGCTCGTCGATCTGCTCGGCGAGGTCGAGCAGATCGGGCGTGGGGATACGGAGGTCAGCCATGTACGGGACGGTCGAGAGGTGGGGGAGGCTGTCGTGGCTGAGCGCCTCGGTGAACTGGGGGTAGGTGGGGATCGTCAGGCGTCCGTGGATCTGGCCCACGTCCTTGACGAAGATCTCCCCGGTGAACCACGTGCCGGGGCCGGCGAACTCCGGAGGTCTCGGCCGGGCGCTCGGGCGCCGGAAACGGGCAGTCAGACGGTCGACGTAGCCGAGCGGATCGCCTCCGAGTCGTGGAAACGCGGCATCGGCCGTGAAGGGGTTGTCGCCCACGGTCTCGAAGGGAGCCATGACCGATGCGTCCCCTGGAGTTTCCCCGTTCAGCCCCGCCAGCAGGGAACGCGCTGCCACCGAGAACTTCCGAACGTCGGCGAGTTCACCCGGCGCGATGGAGCAGACCGCGGCGATCCGCCGCTTCTCCTCATGCGGCAGCATCTTCCAGCGGTCCCACACCTGGTACGTCCCCGAGAGTAGGAACGCTGCCTCGGCGAAGGGAGCGGCGGTGCGGGATTCGCCGTCGACCATTAACGGGAAGTAGTGGCCGGCGAGGGCCAGTGCGGCGCATACCGCAGTTTCCTCGATGGGCAGGTCACTCATGTCCAGTTCACCCCAGCCTTCTCACAGACCAACTCGCCGAACTCAGAGGCGGTCGCGACCTGCATGTCCCCGTACTTCGCGCACACCCCCGACAGCAGGGGGACCTGGCGGGCCCGGTAGTCCGGCACCACCAGCCAGTCGGCGCCGCCCCGGTCACCCTCCTGGGCATGGACGAGGCTCCCCAGGACTGTGGCCGAGGTGTAGTCCTTGACGTCGACCTTGAACGTCGTCTTCTTGCCGCGTTTCGGGCCGACCTCGATCAGCAGGTCGTAGGCGTCCAGGCCCGGCCACAGTGAGACCTTCAGCCCGCGCTCCGTTAGCCGGTCGTACAAGGCCAGTTCGGGCAGGCCGGGAACAGTCGTGTAGCGCCAGATGCCTCGGGTGACGGCTTTGTGGCCCTCTGCGGGTAGAGCCTGCGGGACTTCTCCGAGATCCGGATAGAGGACTGCCTCGCGACCTTCCGGACGAGGCGGTGCGGGCTCCGGCAGTAACTCCGGTGCACTGCCATCTGCCGGCAGCCGGAAGAGGTAGGAGGCTCCCATGTCCGCGTGGGGCGTGTGCCAGCAGCGCGCGGCTCCTACGGAGGTTCCCGCATTCCTCCGGACGACGACCCGCATCGGCCATCTGCAGACGGGGCACGGGAACCACCAGCCCCGATAGACGGAGTCGAAGGGAATCTCCCGGTAGAAGTCTGCGACCAGCGGCGGCAGTCGCAGCTCGCACAGTTGGTCGACGGGTCCTGCGGGACAACGGATCAGATCCTTGCGACCGGCCTCGTACACGGCTTGCTCACCCTGCTTGCGCAGCAGCGTGAAGGCCGTCTCCTGGTCGATCTCCGACTGGAGATCCCGGTCGCTGACGACACCAGCGAACGTGTCGAGCTTGCGCAACGTGTGCAGCAGCATCTGCTGCTCGAGATCGAGGTCGAAGGCGTCCTCGGTGACCTGTCCGTCCTGGTCGACGACCAGCATCCCGCCTAGGTCCAGTGGCCTGACGCCCTCGGGCAGCAGGACAGCCAGGTCCCCTCTGAGCGCACGTCTGAACTCTCCGAAGGCAAGGGGGCTACCCGGGCCGCGTGCCGCATGCAGCATGCCGTGACACTCCATCAAGGTCGTCAGGCGTTGCTGAGGTTCCAGGCCCGGCGCGGTCATCGCTTTCGCAGCGCGCAGCGCAGCTCGGGTCACCAGGTAGCGGACCCGGTCGTCATCGAGCGTCTGCGCACCTTCGTCCAAGGGACTCGTCACGATCCGGAGCGTACGGGGCGTCTATGACAAACACGCCACCTGAGAAGAAATAGGGCTCACTTACGGCGTATTGTTCGCACGCATGTCGAGCCCTGTGGTATTGACGCGCGGATAGAGCTCTCGGTAGACATCGAGGTACTCCACCACGTGACGCCGACCGAGCTGGGTAAGCCGCCAGCGGTACTCAGCGACATGCGTTCCCCCGGGGGCCATTACGGGCACCGAGTCCACCAGGCCGCGGCTCGGCTGTCCTCCGGCCCTGCCTCGATAACCCACACCGATGAAGAACAGTGAGCGGCCGGCCAACTGGTCGTCCTCCAACCCAGCGGGCTCAGCGGCTGCAACACGCGCCAGAACCCCCCAGAGCCACTCCGACAACAGATGGGCCGCAGGGTCCGGCTCCCGCGGTTCGCCAAGCCCAGCACGCGCAGCCGCACGGCCCCGTCGGGTGATCTCGACCAGTACCCGGCCGACCTCTCCGGTAGCAGGGTGCTCGACCGAATCCTCAGTGACCACGAGCAAACCTCTCCGCTCCAGCGCGTGCACCGTCTGTCCGGCCCCCGGGTCGTGCACACCATGCTGGCGTAGCCTTTCCTGCAACCGGGTGTACCCGACAAGAGAAGGCGCGGCCTTTAGCGTCAGCGGCAACTTGCGCCACTCGGTGGCTTTCGGCACAGGCAGCCGCTGGACCCGGCGCATCCACATCTCGGTCTCCGTCATGCGGTCGTCCCGCATGATCTCGCCCAAGTAGACCTGCTGGCGTTCATTCAGCGACTCCCACGTCGCCAACGCCGCCCGTGAAGGCTCCTGCTTCCGCTTCGTGACCAAGGTTGGAGCCTGCTCGTCCGGCCTCGTGCGCATCCAAGCGTCCAGGACCATCCGTACCGGGACTCCGTACGCCTTCGCCAGGGGGGCAAGAAGCCGCCCCGTCGCCTCGGGGTCCTGCCAGTGCCGCCCCTGGACCTGCAGCCCCTTCTCCAGTGCAGAGATCTTGGGCGCCGAGACAGACAACTGACGGCCTGGCACCGACGCCCGCAGAAGCTCGGCGACCCGTTCCAGCGTCAGCCCGGCGGCATACCTTAGATCGACCAGGGTCTCCTGTCCCTGCGGAGCCCCGGTGAGCGCATCCACCTCACAGCCGAGAGCGGATGCCAACTGCTCCAGTCGAGGCGGAGTGGGCGTGTGCCGGCCCTCCTCGTAGAAGAAGATCATCCGAGACGAGACCCCAGCCCTCGCAGCCAGCACTTCGCGTGTCAACCCCAGCTCGACACGTCTGGACACCAATCGCGCCGGGTCGATCGTGCGCAAGGGAAGAGGCATACAGCCATGGAAGTCTAATGAAGACTTCATTGCAACAGAGCCACACCTCGAAAGCCGCAGTGCGGATGCCGAGCGGTCCTCTTCTCGGCAGATTTGATCAATCGGCTTGTGCCGGACGGAAGTGAGGCGGTACCACGGCGGTATGCACCGCTGGACTCCTCTCAACGAGCGTCAGCTCGCTCTCCTGACTCGTATCAGTGCGGGTGTCGAACCCGTCACCTCGGACGAACCCGCGCTCGCCGTTACGGCACGGGCACTCAAGGGCCGCGGGCTCATCCTCATGCCGAAGGCTGCTGACACGAAGTGGCGGGCAGAGATCACCGACGTTGGACGGTTCTATCTGGACCATGGCCATCACCCGGACCAGCCGGCCAAGAAGGTCGGTCGGTCTGCTGAGCGAGGCCAGGTTCAGGAACCGGCTGCGAAGGTCGTCCAGCAGGACGCTCAGCCGGGCGAAGGGGCCATGAGCCCGAAGTCGGCGGCGCCTACCCGCCCCGCCCGCCCGCTGCCACCTCCTCGCTCGGTGACTGGGCCGGCGTTGGTCGAGCAGGTTCAGCAGGCCGGGCGCTTCCTGCGTATCTCGGATCCGTCTCCCGAGGAACGTGCGCGGCTACGGCGGGCCTTTGACGCCGCTCGCGAGTACGCGCCCGACGGCTACCAGCTGAAGTACAGCGGACGGGAGAAGGGCGACTTCTTCCTCGGCCTGCTGCGGACGAACGGGCTCGACGAGACCGAGTGGAACCGAATCCGCCTCCAGCGGAGCAGGGTCATCACGGACGTCGACGACGTGATCGCGGCGGTCAAGGCCGACCACAGCGCCTTCGAGATCTCCGAAGACGTGCTCCCACGAGTCCTGTCGATCGTCCGTCTGATCGCCGAGGAAGCCCTGTCGAGGCACGGGGACGTGACGATCCTGAAGAAGCGGCGCCAGGTCAGGCCGATGCTCAACGTCCACGGCAAGAGCTGGGAGATCGAATTCAAGGAGCGGCAGAGGCACGTCAAGTACGTTCCCGCCCCCAAGGGGCGACGCAAGACCTACGACTGGCAACGGGTCACACCCGCCCACCGATCTGAGCCGTCCGGCGAGCTCGACCTCTACCTGGTCGAACCTCACCACGGCTACAACCGCGCCAACGCCTGGACGAAGGAGTGCGGAGACACACCCAGCCGGCAGCTGGAGGAACAGATCGGGGCTGCCTTCCGGGCCCTGAGAGCACGCGCCGAGGAGCAGGAAACGCACCGTCTGGCGTACGAGGCCGAGCAACGACGGCTCAAGGAGGAGCGGGAACGGGCGGAGACCGAGCGGCGACGACTGGAGGCCGAGGAGAAGGAGCGCAAGCAGCGGAAGTGGGAGAAAGCCATCGCTGCCGCCAAGGTCCACGCCGCCGAGGCTGCGCGGGCGGAGACCTTCGGGGCGGCCCTGGACCGGTGGCGTGCTGCGGCTGAGATCCGCCGGTTCTGCACGGAGCTGGAGGAATCCGTATCTCGCGCCACGTCCGTCGCGGAGGCCGAGCGCCTGCGTCAGTGGGCCAAGTGGGGCGAGGAAGAGGCGGACAGGATCGACCCGACGTCGCCCGGCCGCGGGCTCGGCGTCGAGGACTTCGAGACCGAACCCACTGACGAGGCTCTGCGCCCCTTCCTCAAGGGCTGGAGCCCGCACCGGCCCGTCAAGGAAACACCGCCGGCTGAGCCTGCCCAGCCACCCCGCCAGCCAGACCCCTGGCGCGACCTCAGCGCCTCACCTCGGGACCAAGGCTGGAAATACGGACCCCAAGGTCGCGCTCAATGGTGGAGGCGATGACGCCGTGCCCGCGCTCGCGCAACGCCTTCACGGCCCGCTCGATAAGGGTGTTCAGCCGCTCCACCTCTTCGCGAAGCGCGAGCAGTTCGTCGTAACGGTCCACCCGCTCCTGGCCACACCACTCGCGGATGGTGCGGAGGGCGTCGTCCTCGGCCTTCAGCTTCCCCTCGTCCCGGCGGCGCTCCCAGGAGTGCCATGACGGAACGGCCCGCTCGCGGTCCACGGATTCCTGCCGGCGGTCGACCTCCGGCAGGATCTCCTCGGCCAGCATTTCCGCAACGCGCCGGGCGATCCGCTCGACGACCGGCCAGCCCGCCAGGCACAGCCCGGAGTGGTTCTCGTAGACCATCGGATCGGCGCGCAGCTCGGCCGGATCGAGGCCCAGACGCTGTGCTGTGGCATCCAGGTCTGCCAGCTCCAACACGCCAGCGTCAGCCACGCCTTTGCGCAGCCGGACCTGGCTCTTCGGGCGGACGAACCCCAGGATCGTCCGGGCCGCCTCGAACTCGGGGCTCTTGCGCACCTGCCGGGACGCCTCGGTCAGCCTCAGCTCCGCAGCATCGTCAGCACGGAAGACCTCAACGTCGGCCCACCGGGCGACCAGTGATGCCTGCGTCACCCACTCCTGCAGTCCGGCCTCCTCACCTTCAAGGAACCGGACGTGCACCTGGGCCGACCGACGCGGGCCTCCCACTCGGACGATCTCCACACGGCGGACAGCGCCACCGAGTAGCTTGGGCTGGGCACGATAGGCCCAGTTCTCGTTGATCTCCACGCACCTATTGAGCCAAAGCGGCGCCCTGCCGCGCTACCGCTTCCCAGGACCGTTACCGGCTGGGAATGGAGCTCGGACCGCCGTGATGACGCGCAGCGGACGATAGCTCCGTTGCAGCTGGCCTCAGGAACCCCGCGCAGTCTTGAGCCGCGCATTCTCGGCCTCCAAGGCCGCGATACGTTGTTCAAGCTGGGTGCGGGTGAGGCGGTTACTCTTGGGGGCTTGAGCGGGGGGCTTTCTGGCATTCGGTGGTTCAGCTACAGGCCCGAGTGGCTCGTAGGCCACGATGACCGACGGGTCCTTGCAACAGTCCGGGCACCGCATCGACGATGATCCGTGCATCGTGGGATTGGCGATGGAGCAGTGCCGCTTCGTCTCCACGATGTGGCCGCAGTAGAGACGCACGCGCCAGCGCATGATCTGATGATCTGGGTTCTTGAACGATCTGATCATCTCAAGCGCCTTTGCGCGGTGAGCGTTGCGCTGCCGCCCAAGCTCCGGATCCGCTGCCTCCTTGGCTTGCCGCTCTTCCGCCTGCTTGTTGACGGCGTTACGGATCTGATCTGAGGTCTTCTGTGAAGCATGATCTCGCCGAGTCAATTCATACGCTTCGAGCGGGACTCCATGCCTTTCATGAACAACATCGGCCATGTGTGAACCGTATCGATGGCTGGATCGGACTGCCCAGGCTGACCGATTGGTCTCCGCCAATCGGTCATGTGCCGAAGTATTTAATGGGGTGGATGCCTGTATCGGATCGCAAGTGATCAGTTGAGGACTGGATAGTGGCAGGCTGTCCGATGCGCTCGGACGTCGGCCCGACACCGGGTGACTTCGCCGTCCCAGCCTGCCCGCTACCCTGTCGCCGTTAGGCGTGGTTGGGGCTTTGGCCGTCCGGGGCAGGAGACCTCGGCCTGGGGACCGGGCTCAAGGTTCTCGGGACATGCACGGCGAGACCCCGGCCGCGGGGTGCGGTCGGGGTCTCGTCCGGCGTGGCGGTACGGGTCAGTTGGCGTCGGCGGGGATGGTGCCGAGGCGGCCGGCCTGGAAGTCCTCCATGGCCTGCTGGAGCTCGCGGTGGCTGTTCATCACGAACGGGCCGTAGTGGGCGACCGGCTCCCGGATCGGCTGACCACCGAGCAGGACGACCTCGAAGTTGGCACTGCGGGAGTCCTGGGTGTCGTCCGCCCGGATGGTGAGGGAGTCGCCCTCGCCGAAGACCACGGACTGGCCCATGTGGAACGGGCGCCGCTCCTCGCCCGCCGAGCCAGTGCCCGCCAGGCCGTACGCCAGGCCGTTGAAGTCGGCCCGCCAGGGCAGGGTGACCTCGGCTCCCGGGTTCACCGACACGTGGATCATCGTGATGGGCGTGTGGGTGGCGCCGGGGCCCTGGTGGCCCGCGATGTCACCGGCGATGAGCCGGACGAGCGCGCCGCCGTCCGAGGAGGCGAGCAGCTTCACGTTCGTGCCGCGGATGTCCTGGTACTTCGGCGCGATCATCTTGTCGGCGGCGGGCAGGTTCACCCAGAGCTGGAGGCCGTGGAAGAGGCCGCCGGACATGACGAGCGACTCCGGCGGGGTCTCGATGTGGAGCAGGCCGGAGCCGGCCGTCATCCACTGGGTGTCGCCGTCGGTGATGACACCGCCGCCGCCGTGCGAGTCCTGGTGGATGAAGGTGCCGTCGATGATGTAGGTGACCGTCTCGAAACCGCGGTGCGGATGCCAAGGGGTTCCCTTCGGCTCCCCAGCGGCATAATCCACCTCGCCCATCTGGTCCATCATGATGAACGGGTCGAGGTACTTCTGGTTGATCTTGGCGAAGGCGCGGCGGACGGGGAAGCCTTCGCCCTCGAAGCCCTCGGGGGCGGTCGACACGGCCAGCACGGGACGCGGCCGGGAGCCCTTTGCAGGGGCTGCGATGCGCGGCAGGACGAGCGGGTTTTCGACGGTCACGGCAGGCATGTCGACCTCCTCGGTCGGGTCTTTCTCAGGTGTGCGGTCCTGCTTTTTCGCAGGTCAGGCCCTATCGGTTGACTAGTCCCCCAACTGGTCTAACCTTTGGGCTCGCCCGCGGCGTACTCCACCTCGCCCATCTGGTCCATCATGATGAACGGGTCGAGGTACTTCTGGTTGACCTTGGCGAAGGCCCGGCGGACCGGGAAGCCCTCGCCCTCGAAGCCCTCGGGAGCGGTGACCACCGTCAGGACCGGCCGGGGCACCGTGAGGGTCGGGTCGGGGGTGGCGACGCGCGGGAGGGTCAGCGGGTTGTCGACGGTCACGGCGGGCATGTCGGCCTCCTTCGGGGGTTCTGTGGCCTACATCCAGCAGGTTAGTTCAATTCTCAACCAAAGGCAAGTTGAAACTTAAACCATTACTCCGTGCCGACCGTCCGGCCGCCCCTCGGCGGTCGGTCAGCCGTACATCCGGTGCATGGTGAACTCGACCATCTGCTCCACCGCCTTGGCGTCGAACACCATCCGGTGCTCGCCCTCCATGTCCAGGGCGAAGCCGTACCCGGTCGGCAGCAGGTCCAGCACCTCGGCGCCGCTGACGCTGAAGTGCTTGGACTCCTTGCCGGCGTAGCGGCGCAGCTCCTTGACCGAGCTGAACATCGGGATCACCGGGGTCGGCGTGTTGTGCAGGGCGAGGAAGCCCGGCCGGTCGCCGCGCGGGCAGAAAACCTTGGAGGTGATGAAGATGGCCTGGAAGTCCTCCACCGGCATCGAGCCGGTGGTGAAGGCCCGGACGGCGTCGGCCAGGGATGGCGGCGACGGTTCGGGGTACAGGGACTGCTGGGGTGCACCCTGCTGCGGCTCGCCGTACGGGGCGCCCCCGGGCATGCCGTTCATCCCCTGCTGCATGGCCTGCTGGTAGGGGTCTCCCTGGTACGCGGTCTGCTCATAGCCGTACACACGGACAGGCTATCGGGCCCGGGGGCACTGTGCGGCGGCTGATCCGGACAACTCGGATGGGCTCCGGGTTGTGGGACGTGACCACGTTCATAGCCGGGTTTCCGGTCCGAGGGCTTGAACAAGTTACCAACGGGTAGCATCATGGTGCCTACTGGTGGGTAAGTGGGGCGCTCGTAGCGGCGGACCCCCGGAGCGACGAACCGGAGATAACGGTCATGGGTCACTACAAGTCCAACCTGCGGGACGTGGAGTTCAACCTCTTCGAGGTGTTCGGCCGCGAGCAGGTGTACGGCACCGGTCCCTTCGCGGACATGGACGTCGAGACCGCGAAGAACATCCTCAGCGAGATCTCGCGCCTCGCCGAGAACGACCTCGCCGCGTCCTTCGTCGACGCCGACCGCAACCCGCCGGTGTTCGACCCGGAGACCAGCACCGCCCCGGTGCCGGCCTCCTTCAGGAAGAGCTACCAGACCTTCATGGACGCCGAGTGGTGGCGCCTGGGCATCCCGGAGGCCATCGGCGGCCAGGTCACCCCGTCCTCCCTGGTCTGGGCCTTCGCCGAGCAGATCCTCGGCGCCAACCCGGCGATCTGGATGTACTCCTCCGGCCCGGCCTTCGCCGGCGTCGTGAGCGACGAGGGCACCGAGGAGCAGCAGCAGGTCGCCCTGCGCATGGTCGAGCGCCAGTGGGGCGCCACCATGGTGCTGACCGAGCCGGACGCCGGCTCCGACGTGGGCGCCGGCCGCACCAAGGCGGTCAAGCAGGAGGACGGCTCCTGGCACATCGAGGGCGTCAAGCGCTTCATCACCTCGGGCGAGCACGACATGTCCGAGAACATCATCCACCTGGTGCTGGCCCGCCCCGAGGGCGGCAAGCTCGGCACCAAGGGCCTCGGCCTGTACATCGTGCCGAAGTTCGACTTCGACTGGGCGACCGGCGAGCTCGGCGAGCGCAACGGCGTCTACGCCACCAACGTCGAGCACAAGATGGGCCTCAAGGCCTCCAACACCTGCGAGCTGACCTTCGGCGCCAAGCACCCGGCCAAGGGCTGGCTGCTCGGCGAGACCGTCGACGGCATCCGCCAGATGTTCAAGATCATCGAGTTTGCCCGGATGATGGTCGGCACGAAGGCCATCGCCACCCTCTCCACCGGCTACCTGAACGCGCTGGAGTACGCCAAGGAGCGCGTGCAGGGCGCCGACATCTCCAACTTCCTGGACAAGGCCGCCCCCCGGGTCACCATCACCAACCACCCGGACGTCCGCCGCTCGCTGCTGACCCAGAAGGCCTACGCCGAGGGCATGCGCGCGCTGGTCCTGTTCACCGCCTCCACCCAGGACGACGTGCTCGCCGCCCGCCTGCGCGGCGAGAGTGACGAGGCCGCCGAGCGCCTGAACGACCTGCTGCTGCCGATCGTCAAGGGCTACGGCTCGGAGAAGTCCTACGAGCAGCTCGCCCAGTCCCTGCAGACCTTCGGTGGCTCCGGCTACCTGCAGGAGTACCCGATCGAGCAGTACATCCGGGACGCCAAGATCGACACCCTCTACGAGGGCACCACCGCCATCCAGGGCCTGGACTTCTTCTTCCGGAAGATCGTCAAGGACGGCGGCCAGGCGCTGACCGCCGTCTCCGAGCAGATCCAGAAGTTCCTCGGCGCGGCCGAGGGCGGCGACGCCCTGGCCACCGAGCGCGAGCTGCTCGCCAAGGCCGCCGGTGACCTGGAGGCGATCGTCGGCAAGATGCTGGCCGACCTCTCCTCGGTCGAGCAGGACGTCAAGAACATGTACAAGGTGGGCCTCAACGCCACCCGCCTGCTGATGGTCTCCGGCGACGTGGTGGTCGGCTGGCTGCTGCTGCGTCAGGCCACCGTGGCCCTGGCCAAGCTGGAGGCGGGCGCCTCGGAGAAGGACGTCGCGTTCTACCAGGGCAAGGTCGCCGCGGCCCGCTTCTTCGCCCGCAACGTGCTGCCCGCCGTCGCCCCGCAGCGCCTGATCGCCGAGGGCGTCGACAACGAGATCATGGAGCTCGCGGAGGAGGCCTTCTAGGCCCCGCTGCCACGACCGCCTGACCCACCCTCACACCGCGGGGCCCGGTACACCACCGGGCCCCGCGGTGTTCCGTCCACCCGCCGCCCGGGCTTCCGGCACGGCGGCGGACGGCGACGCAGGGCCGTTCCGGGCGGTCCGGTGTAGCAGCTGGGCACCAATGCTCACCGTTGTGTCACCGTTCTTGAGTTCACGGTGTCATGTCCGTGTACGGGCATATGCTCAGGTGCGGAGCCGGTCCCCCATCCGGCGTCCGAACTCCCTCAACTCAGGAGCAACATGTCGACCGCTGCCCGCCCGGCCTACTTCGACCGGACGCACACCGACGACCTGATCGCCTACCTCGGTACCTCGCCGTCGCCCTTCCACGCGGTGGCGAGTGCCGCGGAGCGACTGGAGAAGGCCGGCTTCCGCCGGATCTCCGAGACCGACGCCTGGGACGCGGCGACCGGCGGCCGGTACGTGATCCGCGGAGGCGCGCTGATCGCCTGGTACGTCCCCGAGGGAGCCGGACCCGAGACGCCGTTCCGGATCGTCGGCTCGCACACCGACTCGCCCAACCTGCGCGTCAAGCCGGTGCCGGACACCGGCACGGCCGGCTGGCGGCAGGTCGCCGTGGAGATCTACGGCGGCGTCCCGCTCAACACCTGGCTCGACCGCGACCTCGGCCTCTCCGGCCGGCTCGCGCTGCGCGACGGCTCGGTCCGGCTGGTCCAGATCGACGAGCCGCTGCTGCGCGTCCCGCAGCTCGCCATCCACCTCGACCGCCAGGTCAACGACGGCCTCAAGCTCGACAAGCAGCGTCACCTCACGCCGATCTGGGGAATCGGCGACGTCACCGAGGGCCTGCTGATCGAGTTCGTCGCCGACCGGGCCGGGGTGGCCGCCGCCGACGTGGCCGGCTGGGACCTGATGACCCACGACGTGCAGCCGCCCTCCTACCTCGGCCGCAACCGCGAGATGCTGGCCGGCCCCCGCCTGGACAACCTGCTCTCGGTGCACGCCTCCACGGCCGCGCTGGCCGCCGTCGCCACCGCGGGCGCCCCGCTGCCGTACATCCCGGTGATCGCCGCCTTCGACCACGAGGAGACCGGCAGCGAGTCCGACACCGGCGCCCAGGGCCCGCTGCTCGGCAACGTCCTGGAGCGCAGCGTGCACGCCCGCGGCGGTTCCCCCGAGGACCGCGCCCGGGCCATGGCCGGCACCGTCTGCCTCTCCTCGGACATGGGCCACGCCGTGCACCCGAACTACAGCGAGCGGCACGAGCCCGGCCACCACCCGATGCCCAACGGCGGCCCGATCCTCAAGGTCAACGTCAACAACCGCTACGCCACCGACGCCATCGGCCGGGCCGTGTTCGCCGCCGCCTGCGAGAAGGCCGGCGTGCCGTGGCAGACCTTCGTCTCCAACAACGCGATGCCCTGCGGCACCACGATCGGCCCGATCACCGCCGCCCGGCTCGGCATCACCACGGTGGACTGCGGCATCGCCGCGCTGTCCATGCACTCGGCCCGTGAACTGTGCGGCGCCGACGACCCGTTCCTGCTGGCCGCCGCCCTCAAGGCGTTCCTGGAGGGCTGAGCCCGGCCGGTGGCCGACGGACCGTCGGGGCCCGGCCGGGCCCCGACGGACGGTGCGTCACTCCATGCCCGCCAGCACCAGCGGCAGCCGCTCGGCGCCGCCCGGCGTCAGCTTCACCGGCACACCCCAGTCCTGCTGGTGCACATGGCAGGCCGGGTACTCGATCTCCGGGTCGTCGTCGCAGGACGCCGCCATCGCCGAGACGTGCAGCACCCCCTCGGTGACCGTCTCCGAGAGCACCAGCTCCCGGCTGAGCGCCGAGTCCGCGCCCGCGCCCGCGACCAGCAGCTCCGGCGGGGTGGAACTGACCAGCAGCCGGGTGGAGGGGCCGTAGCGCTCGTCCAGCTTCTGGCCGCTCGGCGCGGAGAACACCACGTCCAGCAGCAGCCGGCCCGGCGCCACCTCGGTGGCCGCCCGCTGGGTGCGGTGCGCGACCGACTCGACCCGGACGGCCTCCTCGGGCAGCCGCAGCCTGGTCAACCGGTGCCGCGCGGACTCGACCACCACGATGTCACCGTCCACCACCACCGCGCCCGAGGGCTCCCGCAGGTCGGTGGCGAGGGTGGTGACCTCGCCGGTGCCGGGCTCGTAGCGGCGCAGCGCGTGGTTGTAGGTGTCCGCGATCGCCACCGAGCCGTCGGGGAGGACGGTCACGCCCAGCGGGTGCTGCAGCAGTGCCTGGCCGGCGTCGCCGTCGCGGTGGCCGAAGTCGAACAGGCCGGTGCCGACCGCGGTGTGGACGGTGAGTGTTTCACGTGAAACCCAGCGCACCGCCGAGGTCTCCGAGTCCGCCACCCAGAGCCGCTCGCCGTCCGCGGACACCGCGAGACCCGACGGCTGCGCGAACCACGCCTCGTCGGCGGGGCCGTCGACCAGGCCCTCGTTGGTGGTCCCCGCCGTCACCCCGACCGTGCCCGCGGCCGGGTCGAACGCCCAGAGCTGGTGCACGCCCGCCATCGCGATCCACACCCGGCCGTCGAAGAAGGCCACGTCCCACGGCGAGGACAGGTCGACCTCGCGTGCCGGGCCCGCGGTGGCGGAACCCTGCCACCACTGCTTCCCGGTGCCGGCCAGGGTGGTCACCGAGCCGTCGGACAGCCGCACGCCGCGCAGCGCGTGGTTGACGGTGTCCGCCACCACCACGTCGTAGCCGAGGCCGAGGCCGGCCGGGACCAGCGCGAGGCCCTGCGGCTCGCTGAACCGCGGCGCCGTCCCGTCCAACAGCCCGCGCTCGCCGTCGCCGATCCGGCGCACCACGCTCTCGCCGTCCTCGGCCAGCTCCACCAGCGAGTGGTGGCCCGAGTCGGCGACCAGGTAGTGGCCGTCGGGCAGCCGGACCGCCTTGCCGGGGAAGCTCAGGTCGCCCGCCTGCGGCTCGGCCGGCACGTACGGGGAGTCGCCGCGCCGCAGGGTGCCCTTGGCCGCGTGCTCCTCCTCCAGCTCCTCCACCAGCCGGGCGATCGCGTGCGCGTGCCCCTCGCCGGCGTGCTGCGCGACCACGTAGCCCTCGGGGTCGATCACCACCAGGGTCGGCCAGGCGCGCACCGCGTACTGCTTCCAGGTGGCCAGCTCCGGGTCGTCCAGCACCGGGTGGTGCACCTCGTAGCGGGCGGTGGCGTCGACCACGGCCTGGTGGTCCGCCTCGTGGACGAACTTGGGGGAGTGCACGCCGACGATCACCACGGTGTCGCGGTGCTTCTCCTCCAGCTCCCGGAGTTCGTCCAGGACGTGGAGGCAGTTGATGCAGCAGAAGGTCCAGAAGTCCAGGATTGTGATCTTGCCGCGGAAGTCCGCCAGCGACAGGTCCTTGCCACCGGTGTTGAGCCATCCGCCCTTGCCCACCAGCTGGGGGGCGCGTACGCGTGCACGAGAAGCCATGTCCTCATCCAACCCCATCGGGCTGCGGAAGCATTCCGGCCTCGTCGCCCGGGCCTGCCGGACGGTGGGGCGGGTGCGGGTCTACGCTGGCGGCGGCCGCGGGTGGTGCTGCGCGGCCGTCACGGTGTTCGAGGCGACGACAGGCGGGTTGCGGCATGAAGTACGTGGTCAGGGAACGGCTGTTCGCGGTGGGCGACGACTACTGGATCGAGAGTGAGGACGGCGAGAAGGCCTTCCTGGTGGACGGCAAGGTGCTGCGGCTGCGGGACACCTTCGAGCTGAAGGACGCGGCCGGGCAGGTGGTGGCCGTGATCAAGGAGAAGGTGCTCACGGTCCGGGACGCGATGAAGATCGAGAACGCCGACGGGGACGTGGTCGCGACCGTCCGCAAGAAGCTGTTCACGCCGTTCCGCGACAAGTACCACGTGGAGTTCGAGGACGGCCGGGAGTGGGAGATCCACGGCGACCTGCTCGACAAGGACTTCCGGATCGAGCAGGACGGCGACGAGATCGCCGAGGTCTCCCGCAAGTGGTTCACCATCCGGGACGCGTACGGCGTCAAGGTCGCGGACGGGATCGCGGGGGCCGACGCCGGGCTGGTCCTGGCGGTGGCGGTCTGCGTCGACCAGCTGGTGTCGCACAACGACTGAGCGGGCCGCGGGAACGGCCACTCGGCCGGTCCGGGGCTGGGGCGATGGGATATGTTTTGCCGATCCTTGACGCGAGGGGGACCCCGGCATGAACGACATCGTCAACGGCCTCGGACACGCCGCCGTGTTCGGCCTGGTCGGCATAGCCCTGCTGCTGCTCGGCGTCGGCCTGGTCGACCTGCTGACCCCGGGCAGGCTCGGTCACCAGATCTGGCAGGAGCGCAACCGCAACGCCGCCCTGGTGCTCAGCTCCGCCCTGCTCGGGATCGGCGGCATCGTCTTCACCGCGATCCTCTACACCTACGACGAGTTCGCGAAGGGCCTGGCCTCCACCGCGCTGTTCGGGCTGCTCGGCCTGGTGCTGATGGCGGTCGCGTTCTGGCTGGTCGACCTGCTCACCCCGGGCAGGCTCGGCGCGATCCTGGTCGACCCCGAGCCGCACCCCGCGGTGTGGGTCACCGCCGCGTGCAACATCTCGGTCGCCGCGATCGTGGCCGCCGCCATCGCCTGAGGCCGCGCCGCCCGTCGCCCGCCGGCCGTCGCCCGCCGGCCGTCGCCCGCCGGCCACCGGCCTGCCGGTCCTCAGCCCGCCGCCAGCCGCTCGCTCAGCCGGGCCCTGGCGGCGGGCCACTCGTCCTTCAGCATCGAGAACCACACGCTGTCCCGCCAGCTGCCGTCCGGCCGCCGCTTCGCCCGCCGGAACGTGCCCTCGTAGCTGGCCCCGAGCCGCCGGATCGCGTTCTGCGAGCGCTCGTTGAGGTGGTCGGTCTTCCAGCACACCCGGCCCATGCCGAGCTCCCCGAAGGCGTGCTCCAGCAGCAGCAGCTTCGCCTCCGTGTTGACCTCGGTGCGCCAGGCCGAGCGGCCGTACCAGGTGCCGCCGATCTCCAGCAGCTCGTCCTCGGCGCTGAATTCGAAGTAGCAGGTCACCCCGACCGCGCGGCCGGTGGCGAGCCGGATCACCGCGAACGGCAGGCAGCGCTCGTCCGCGATCCGGGCGTCGTTGGTCTCGCGCAGCTCCTGCTCGGTGCGGGGCACGGGGACCGGGATCCAGCGCCAGACCTCCTCGTCCCCGCCGGCCGCCTCGAACAGGTCGGGGACGTGGGCGCGGGTCAGCGGCTCCAGGCGGACGTGGCGGCCGGTGAGGGTGACGGGGACGGGAAGCTTCGCGGTCATGGGGCAGAAACTAACCCCAGTTTGAACTAGATGCAAGAGATATCTGCACTAGTGCAATTGCGTGGAGGGAGCGAAAAGGCCCCGCACCGAGGTGCGGGGCCCAGTCGTGGCCGGCCGGATGAAGGACCGGATGAAGGATCAGATGAAGGAGTTGATCTGGATCGTCTCGGTCCGGCCCGGGCCGACGCCGATCGCGGAGATCGGGGCGCCCGACATCTCCTCCAGCGCCTTCACGTAGGCCTGCGCGTTCTTCGGCAGGTCGGCGAAGGTCTGGGCCTTGCTGATGTCCTCGGTCCAGCCCGGCAGCGTCTCGTAGATCGGCTTGGCGTGGTGGAAGTCGGACTGGTTGTACGGGAGTTCCTCGACGCGCTTGCCGTCGATCTCGTACGCGACGCAGACCGGGATCTGCTCCCAGCCGGTCAGCACGTCCAGCTTGGTGAGGAAGAAGTCGGTCAGGCCGTTGACCCGGGTCGCGTAGCGGGCGATCACCGCGTCGAACCAGCCGCAGCGGCGGTCACGGCCGGTGGTGACACCGCGCTCGCCGCCGATCCGGCGCAGCGCGTCGCCGTCCTCGTCCAGCAGCTCGGTCGGGAACGGGCCCGAGCCGACCCGGGTGGTGTACGCCTTGAGGATGCCGATGACCCGGTCGATCTTGGTCGGGCCGATGCCCGCACCGGTGCAGGCGCCGCCCGCGGTCGGGTTCGACGAGGTCACGAAGGGGTACGTGCCGTGGTCGACGTCGAGCAGGGTGCCCTGGCCGCCCTCCAGCAGGACGACCTTGTTCGCCTTCAGCGCCTCGTCCAGGACGAGGGTGGTGTCGGCGAGGAAGGGCCGGATCTTGTCGGCGTAGCCGAGGTACTCCTCCACCACCAGCTCGGCCGGGATGGCGCGGCGGTTGTAGAGCTTGACCAGCAGCTGGTTCTTGTCGTGCAGCGCCGCTTCGACCTTCTGGCGCAGGATCGACTCGTCGAAGAGGTCCTGGACCCGGATGCCGACGCGGTTGATCTTGTCCGCGTAGGTCGGGCCGATGCCGCGGCCGGTGGTGCCGATCCGGCGCTTGCCGAGGAAGCGCTCGGTGACCTTGTCCAGGGTGCGGTGGTACGGGGTGATCAGGTGGGCGTTGCCCGAGATCAGCAGCTTCGAGGTGTCGATGCCGCGCTCGTTCAGGCCGCTCAGCTCGGAGAGCAGCACACCCGGGTCGATGACCACGCCGTTGCCGATGACCGGGACCACGTTCGAGCTGAGGATGCCGGAAGGCAGCAGGTGCAGTGCATACTTCTGGTCGCCGATGACCACCGTGTGGCCGGCGTTGTTGCCGCCCTGGTAACGGACGACGTAGTCGACGGAGCCACCGAGGAGGTCGGTCGCCTTCCCCTTGCCCTCGTCCCCCCACTGGGCGCCAACGAGCACGAGTGCCGGCACAGGCGTACACCCCTTCCGGTTGGGGCATCCTGCGTAGGCCGCAGTCTGACCCGAGATAGACGAAGCCCCTGGCGCAATAGCGCAAGGGGCTCTTGCACCGAGAGATTACCTGAGGAAGGACCGGTCGTGTCGTCCCTGTCCACGCCCGCATCCCACCGCGCGGACCACGGTGGGCCCGGTCCGCTCCTGGTGATCCTCGACCCGGCGGCGAAGCAGGCCGACGGGGAGTCGGTGCGCGTCGCCAAGGACGTGCTGTGCGGGGGTGCGGACGTGAAGGTGGCGCTGCCGGAGAGCCCGTCCGAACTCGACCGGGTCCTGTCGCACCGCGGCCGTCGCCGGCCGGTGGTGATCGGGGCCGATCCGGCGCTGCAGCGGGTGCTGCAGGCGCTGCACCGCCAGCGCGAGTTGGGTACGGACCCGGTCGGCGTGGTGCCGGTCGGCCGGCCCGTCGCGACCGGTGCGCTGCGGGCCCTCGGGGTGCCGGTGGAGCCGGTCGCCGCGGCCCGTGCGGTGCTCGCGGGCACCCCGCGCAAGCTGGACCTGCTGGTGGACGACGGCGGTGGGGTGGTGCTCGCCGAGGTGCGGATCGCGCCGCTGCGACCCGGCGACGGGCTGAGCCGTTCAGGTGGCTTGCGTTCGCTATGGGCGAAATTCGCTGCGGCCGAGCAGGGGAAGTCCTCGGTGAACGGCCCGGTGGTCGAACTCAGGGTCGAGGCGGACGGCCGGCTGCTGGCCGATCTGCACCAGCGGGTCCGGCTGCTACGGGTGGCGCCCGCCGACGGCGTCCTGGAGCTGACCCTGCGGCTGGACGGCCACACCCACCGGCACCGGGTCGCCAGCCTCACCGTGACCGGCCGGCACTTCGGCTACGAGGCCGACGGCGCACCCGTGGGGCCGGTCCGGGCGCGCACCTGGACGGTGCACGCCGGGGCGTGGGAGCTGATGCTGCCTGCCGGGTGAGCAGCATCACGTCCGGGCGTGCGGCGCGACGGTGCGTCAGACCCCCGACCCGCCCGCCGGGCGCGCGTGACAAGGGCACGCGCCGTCCAGCCGAATTGCCCGCCGGGAAATGCCGTGGTGTGTAAGGGGTTTTGTCTACGCGCGTCGCCATTCGATCGGCCAATAACCGGGGCCTCCCCTGTTCGGGAAGGCGTACGGAACTGCCCTAGACTCGAAGACGTGCCACGTGGTGACGGACGACTCAATCACGATCTTCTTCCCGGCGAGAAAGGACCCCAGGACGCTTGCGGCGTCTTCGGTGTCTGGGCCCCCGGCGAGGAAGTCGCGAAGCTCACGTACTTCGGCCTCTATGCCCTGCAGCACCGCGGACAGGAATCCGCGGGCATCGCAGTGAGCAACGGGTCCCAGATTCTGGTCTTCAAGGACATGGGACTCGTCTCCCAGGTCTTCGACGAGGCCTCGCTGGGATCCCTGCACGGGCATATCGCCGTCGGACATGCCCGCTACTCGACCACCGGGTCCTCGGTCTGGGAGAACGCCCAGCCGACCTTCCGTGCGACCGTCCACGGTTCGCTCGCCCTCGGGCACAACGGAAACCTGGTGAACACCGCCGAACTGGCGGCGATGGTCGCCGAGCTGCCCGGCGAGGAGCACGTCTCGCGCTCCGGCCGGACCGCCGCGACCAACGACACCGACCTGGTGACCGCGCTGCTGGCCGGCTACCCGGACCTGTCCATCGAGGACACCGCCAAGCAGATCCTGCCCAAGGTCAAGGGCGCGTTCTCGCTGGTCTTCATGGACGAGCACACCCTGTACGCGGCCCGCGACCCGCAGGGCATCCGCCCGCTGGTGCTCGGCCGCCTGGAGCGCGGCTGGGTGGTCGCCTCCGAGACGGCGGCGCTCGACATCTGCGGCGCCTCCTTCATCCGCGAGGTGGAGCCCGGCGAGCTGATCGCCATCGACGAGAACGGCATGCGGACCTCCCGCTTCGCCGAGGCCAAGCCCAAGGGCTGCGTCTTCGAGTACGTCTACCTGGCCCGCCCCGACACCTCCATCGCCGGCCGCAACGTGCACCTCTCCCGGGTGGAGATGGGCCGCAAGCTGGCCAAGGAGGCCCCGGTCGAGGCCGACCTGGTGATAGCGACCCCCGAGTCCGGCACCCCCGCCGCGATCGGCTACGCCGAGGCCAGCGGCATCCCGTACGGCTCCGGCCTGGTGAAGAACGCCTACGTCGGGCGCACCTTCATCCAGCCCAGCCAGACCATCCGCCAGCTCGGCATCCGGCTCAAGCTCAACCCGCTCAAGGAAGTCATCCAGGGCAAGCGCCTGGTCGTCGTCGACGACTCGATCGTGCGCGGCAACACCCAGCGCGCGCTGGTGCGGATGCTCCGCGAGGCGGGCGCCGCCGAGGTGCACATCCGGATCTCCTCCCCGCCGGTCAAGTGGCCCTGCTTCTTCGGCATCGACTTCGCCACCCGGGCGGAGCTGATCGCCAACGGGATGACCGTCGAGGAGATCGGCCGCACGCTCGGCGCGGACTCGCTGGCGTACATCTCGATCGAGGGCATGATCGAGGCCACCGCGCAGCCCAAGGACAACCTCTGCCGGGCCTGTTTCGACGGCGAGTACCCGATGGAGCTGCCGGACCCGGCGCTGCTCGGCAAGCTCCTCCTGGAGGCCGAGATCGCCGGGAGCCAGAAGCCCCCGGCCGTCCGCGGCAAGCCCACCAGCGACCTGGACGGCGTCCAGTCGCTGATCGGCGGCCACGGCGCGGCAGACGCCCTGCGGCGCCCGTAGGAAGGGCAACGCACCGGCCATGCACCAGCAGGGGCGCGGGAACCGCCCGCCCGGCGCACGTACTCCGTGCCGGGCGCACGGTTCCCGGCGCCCCTGTCCCGGTTGTGCCGGGTGCCCCAAGGTTTCCACCCCCCACTGACCCGGAAGGGCCACAGCACGTGACCAGCAACCAGACCGGTGCCACCTACGCCGCCGCGGGCGTCGACATCGAGGCGGGCGACCGCGCCGTCGAGCTCATGAAGCAGTGGGTGCGCAGGACCGACCGGCCCGAGGTGGTCGGCGGCCTCGGCGGCTTCGCCGGCCTCTTCGACGCGTCCGCCTTCAAGCGCTACGAGCGACCGCTGCTGGCCTCCGCCACGGACGGGGTG
This sequence comes from Kitasatospora sp. NPDC048540, assembly GCF_040651175.1. NCBI lineage: Bacteria > Bacillati > Actinomycetota > Actinomycetes > Kitasatosporales > Streptomycetaceae > Kitasatospora > Kitasatospora sp. NPDC048540. The sequence continues at coordinate 77,864 of NZ_JBEZIR010000006.1, read as the reverse complement.
GGCACCAAGGTCGCCATCGCGCAGGCGATGGACAAGCACGACACGATCGGCCACGACCTGGTCGGCATGGTCGTCGACGACCTGGTGGTCTGCGGCGCGGAGCCGCTGTTCATGACCGACTACATCTGCGTCGGCAAGGTGCACCCCGAGCGGGTCGCCGCCATCGTCAAGGGCATCGCCGAGGGCTGCACGCTGGCCGGCTGCTCGCTGATCGGCGGCGAGACCGCCGAGCACCCCGGCCTGCTGGGCCCGGACGACTACGACGTGGCCGGCGCCGGCACCGGCGTGGTGGAGGCGGACGCGCTGCTGGGCGCCGAGCGGGTCCGCGCGGGCGACGTGGTGATCGCGATGGCCGCCTCCGGCCTGCACTCCAACGGCTACTCGCTGGTGCGCCACGTCCTGCTGAACCAGGCGGGCTGGAAGCTGGACCGCCAGGTCGAGGAGTTCGGCCGCACCCTCGGCGAGGAACTGCTCGAGCCGACCCGGATCTACTCGCTGGACTGCCTGGCGCTCACCCGCGCCACCGAGATCCACGCCTTCTCGCACGTCACCGGGGGCGGCCTGGCCGCCAACCTGGCCCGGGTCATCCCGGACGGCCTGCACGCCCGCCTGGACCGCGGCACCTGGTCCCCGCTGCCGGTCTTCCAGACCGTCGCCGAGGTCGGGAAGATGACCGCCCTGGAGATCGAGAAGACCCTGAACATGGGCGTCGGCATGGTGGCCGTGGTCCCGCCGGAGTCGGTCGACGTGGTGCTGGCGATCCTGGAGGACCGCGGCATCGAGTCCTGGCTGCTCGGTGACATCGTGGACCGCGCCGCCGAGCACGACGGCGGCGCCGCGCTCTACAACGCCTACGACGGCTTCGAGCTGGCCTGACCGGCCGGCATCCGGCAGCGGGGCCCCCGGGATCTCCCGGGGGCCCCGCTGCCGTCGCTGCTCCCGTCGGCGGCCCGCGGGCACGCCGAAGACCGGCCCGGCGCTGGTGGAGCGCCGGGCCGGCCCGGAGTCAGCTGTTTACGCCCGGCGACGCGACTGGCCGCTGTCGGCCTCCGCCTCGTCGTCCTCATCGTCCGCGTAGTAATCCGCGTACGCCGCGTAGGGATCGTCGTCCTCGTCCTCGATCGGCTCAGGCTCGATCGAAGCAGGAGCCGGCGATACGCCCAGCTCACTGGACAGACGGTTTGCGTCGAACCCGCCGCTGTTGTACTTCAGCTCGCGGGCGACCTTCGTCTGCTTGGCCTTGGCCCGGCCGCGCCCCATGGGTCGACCCCCTCAACGATGGGGCTCACGGCCCCGAGTCTGACACGTGTGGATCATCAGGCCGGCCGCCCTGAGTGGGAGAGCCGTCCCTTGGAGCATTAACGGTACCTGTTTCCGCCGCCGTACGGTACGTCTCGCGTGTGACGTGGCGCGCACCGTCGCCCCCCGAGACCAGGTCCATCCAGGTCACAGGAGGGTTTTCGGGCTTTTGCAGGCTGCCCGGAGCTTGGCCGGACCCGTCGTACCCGCAGAGATTATCCCCCGCCGGAGGCCGGAGGATCCCCCGATCGGGCTACGAACTGAGAATCCGGTTCCACATTGTGATGCGAGGGGGGCGAATCGGATCCGCCCCCCTCACCCAGCGTCAGGCCCTGCGTGCACCCGGCAGCAGGACCGAGCGCAGCGCACTGATCTCCCGCATCCGCTTCTCGGCCAGCCGGTCGGCCGCCACCGCCGGCGGCACGCCGTCCAGCGCGGCCCGGGTGAAGATCTCCAGCGTGGTGTCGAAGATCTTGGTGGCCTTGTTCTTCGCGCGCTCGAAGTTGAAGCCCTCGATCTCGTCGGCGACCTGGATCACGCCGCCGGAGTTCACCAGGTAGTCCGGCGCGTAGAGGATGCCGCGGTCGGCCAGGTCCTTCTCGACCCCGGGGTGGGCCAGCTGGTTGTTGGCCGCGCCGCAGACCACCGCGGTGCCCTCCGCGCCCAGCGCGGCCACCGTGAGGTCGTCCAGCGCGCCGCCGAGCGCGCAGGGGGCGTAGACGTCCAGCTTGGCCTGGAGGAGGGCGGCGGTGTCGGCCACCACCTCGACCTCCGGGTGGGCCGCGCGCACGCGGTTGACGGCCGCCTCGGAGACGTCCGTGATCACCACGCTGGCGCCGTCCGCGACCAGGTGCCCGACCAGGTAGTGGCCGACCTTGCCGACGCCCGCCACACCGACCCGCTTGCCGCGCAGGGTGGGCTGGCCCCAGCGGGCCTGCGCGGAGGCGCGCATGCCCTGGAAGACGCCGAAGGCGGTCAGGATCGAGGAGTCGCCGGCGCCGCCGTGCTCCGGCGAGCGGCCGGTGACGAAGTCGGTCTCCCGGGCCACGACGTCCATGTCCTGGACGTAGGTGCCCACGTCGCAGGCGGTGATGTAGCGGCCGCGCAGGGACTCCACGAAGCGGCCGTAGGCGCGCAGCAGCGCCTCGGTCTTCACCTCGTTCGGGTCGCCGATGATCACGGCCTTGCCGCCGCCCAGGTCGAGGCCGGCCAGCGCGTTCTTGTAGCTCATGCCGCGGGACAGCCGCAGCGCGTCCTCCAGCGCCTCCTCCTCGGTGTCGTACCGGTGGAAGCGGGTGCCGCCGAGGGCCGGGCCCAGGGCGGTGGAGTGGATGGCGATGATGGCCTTGAGACCGGAGGACCGGTCGTGGCAGAGGACGACCTGCTCGTGCCCGTCGCCGGCGGCGCCGTCCTGAGCGGTACCGAAGATCCTGCCGAGCACGCCGGGTGCGGGGTGCGAGACGGATGCGGTGTGTACGTCGGTCACTGTGGTGACTCCAGTAATTGCGGGCCCGCGGCGGTGGTGCGGGCGTCTGTGTCGAAGCCTAGCCCTGGAGGTGGGCCCGGATCTGCCCCCTGACGGTCCCTGAGACATAACGAGCGGACCGCCCGGTCGGCACCCTCCCCGGTGGCCCGGGGTACGTGCGACGATGCGGTCTGTGACCGCTGTGCGAACTTCGGTGATCCCGCCCTACGCCGCCCACCTGCGGGTGTACGAGCCCCTCGCCGCCTACCCGGAGCCGGACCGGACCCGCTGGCAGGCCTGGGCCGCCGCGCACGGCCCGGACGCGGACGGCCCGCGGCGGCCGGTCGCCGGGGCGGCGCTCGCCGAGCAGCGCGCGGCGCTGGCCGAGCTGGCGGCGCGCACGCCCCGCCCGCTGCCGGAGCACGAGGACGACCGGGCCTACGTCAGGGTGGTGGACGGGGTCACCTACGTCTGCCCTTGGACCACCCGGCTGCGCAGCTGGCAGGCGCTGGAGGAGCTGTCCGCGGCGCTGCCGGCCGCGCTGCTGGACACCGTGCTGCCGCCGGCCGTGCGGGCCGCCGCGGTGGCCGACCGGGAGCGCTGGCGGGCCGAGCACCCGGACGCCCGGCCGTGGATCCTGACCAGCCGCTGGGAGGTGCCGCTGCGCTGGTTCCCGCTGTTCGGGGAGGAGGACCGGCGCTACCTGCCGGCGGTGCCGGACCGGGGCGAGGAGGGCGGGGCCGAGCCGGCCGCCCTCTTCTACCTGACCTCGATGGTGCAGGCGCGCCGCCGGGTGGCCCGCGGGTACCGGGCGCTGCGGCTGCGGCCGTCCTCCGGGTCCGGGGAGCGCGAGGCGCGCTCGCGCGCCCTGGTGAAGGGGGTGGAGCAGGTCGGGCGGTGGCTGGAGGAGTTCCACCCGCGCTCGCTGGTGGAGCTGGACTACGGCGGCCTGGTGCACCTGCTCGGGCCGCGCTGGCTGGCCGAGGAGCGGTCGGTCGGGGAGATCGAGGCGGGCCTCGCCGCGTTGCGCTCCGGGGACGGCGCGGCGGCCGCCAGGGCGTACGAGTCGGTGACGGCGCGTTGGCGGCAGGTGCTGGCGCTGCGGCAGAGCAGCTGAGCGCAGGAGCGGGCGGGACGGGCCGGGCGGCCGGGACTGACGGCCGTTCACGTCGGGGCTGCCGGGGTCTGGCCCGATGTCAGTGGGCCGGGTGAGGATGGGGTGAGGAAGGTACGGACCTTCGGCCCTGGCCGGGCGACCATGGTCCCGGTTCGGGTCAATACCTGTCGAACGTGACACTACTCACCGTTGACGCGAACTTACCCCTATGTGCAAAAATGGGACAACCAGCCCAAGTTCACTCAAGTGTGTCCACTTTTGGGTGGATCTGCCGGTGGTGTGTGCTTTGCGGAGAAACAGCGGGTCTGGTCCTGCCGTAACCGGATGTCACCGTGGGGTGACTGTCCGCTATGGGAGGGTCCATGGCCATCCGTCGCTCTTGAACCCGTGAGGGGTCAATTTTGGCGGTTTGGTCGATGGGGCTGGACGGATGGTGTAGTTGTAGACACCAGGACAAGCCGTTCGTCCTATAACCGACTCGGCCCGTCTGTGCCATTTCGGGCATCGCGGGCCAAGGTGCAGAATTTGAAGGATAGAACCGCCCTGGTTCGGTTCTCCCGAGGAGGCCGCTCATGACCGCTCGTACCCCTGACGCTGAGCCGCTGCTGACGCCGGCAGAGGTAGCCACGATGTTTCGCGTTGACCCGAAGACGGTGACCCGTTGGGCCAAGGCAGGCAAGCTCACGTCTATTCGCACTCTCGGCGGCCACCGCCGGTACCGTGAGGCGGAGGTGCGTGCTCTGCTGGCCGGGATTCCGGCGCAGCGTACCGAGGCCTGAGGGCCTCGCTGAAGTCTTTCCGAAGGGGCTGTATCCCTGGACTCCGCCGGGTCCGGGATGCGGCCCCTTCGGTGTGCCCGGAATCCGTTCCGCCGGCCCCGGAGGCGGGCATTCCTATTGGGGCTGGTGGGGGTGGGGGCAATTAGCGTGAATGCATGTGCAATTTTATATATTAAATGACGACGTGTCCGAGGGGGGTCCATCCTGTGTGGTCCCGGGAGAAGATACGTGATGACCGTCACTCGCCCGTTACCTTGAGGTCTAGACCTAGACTGGGGTAAGTGGGCCTGAGGGGGAGTCAGGAAAAACAGCAAGGCCCGGAACCTTGCGGTTCCGGGCCTTGCCTCACTGCGATCCCGACGGGACTTGAACCCGCGACCTCCACCTTGACAGGGTGGCGAGCTAACCAACTGCTCCACGGGACCAGAGATCTGATCCTTGCCCGCCTGCTCTCGCCTGCGAACAAGACAGATCGTACTGCATGTGGGGCCCCCAGGTCGAACCGGCCGCCGGCGGCCCCCGCCGCAGCTCAGAGCGTGCCCGCGGCGGCCTCCATCGCCTTCAGGATCCGCTTCTCGGAGACCGGGCTCGGGGTGCCCAGGCCCTGCGCGAAGAAGCTCACCCGCAGCTCCTCGATCATCCAGCGGATCTGCCGGACCTCCGGCGACGGCTGCCGGCCGGCCGGCACCCGGGCCAGCAGCTCGCCGTAGGCCCGCTGGACCTCCTGCACCTTCTGCAGGTGCTGCATGTCCCGCTGCGGGTGGTTGGGCAGCGCCTCCAGGCGGCGGTCGACCGCGATCAGATAGCGCTTCAGGTCGGGCAGCCGCTGCCAGCCGGTCTCGGTCACGAAACCCGGGTGCACCAGCGAGGCCAGGTGCAGCCGGACGTCGTTCACCGCGGTCAGCAGGACCGGGCTGCTCACCGACTTCAGCCGGTTCGAGGCCTTCTGGAAGGCGATCAGCGCGGTGGCCGTCTTGAGGGTGGTGTCCGCCGACAGCTCGTACAGGTCGGCCCGGACCTTGTCGTACAGCTTGGTGAACGACTCCTCGTCCCAGGCCGGGCCGCCGTTCAGGGCCATCAGCCGGTCGGTGGCGGCCGCCACGATGTCCTCGAACAGCGCGGGCACCGAACCGTGCGGGTTGTTCGACAGGGCGAGCTTGGCCTGGTTGCCCAGCCGGCCCTGGATCGACTTGGCCGGGGAGTTGACCCGGAGCATCAGCAGCCGCCGGGTGCCCGCCCACATCGCCTGCTGCTGGTCCTCCGGGGTGTCGAACAGCTTGATCGCCACCGACTCGCCCTCGTCCACCAGCGCCGGGTAGGCCCGCAGCGAGTGGCCGCGCGAGCGCTGCTCGAAGGTGCGCTGCAGGGTGGGCAGACCGGCCGGCCAGGCGTCCAGCCCGCGCTGCTCGATGCCCCTGCCGGAGGCGGCCGAGGAGAGCGTCTCGCTCAGCTTGGGCTTGAGCTTGCGCCGCAGCTCCTCCAGGTCCTTGGACTCGGCCAGCTTCCGCTTGCCGTCCACCACCCGGAAGGTCACCTTCAGGTGGTCCGGGACCCGGGCGTCGTCCCAGGCCTCCGGCGGGATCACGATGCCCGACATCCGCTGCAGGACCCGCTCCAGGGTCGGCAGCAGCGGCTCCTGACGGTCCTGAACCTGCTTCAGGGCGGCCGCCGCGAAGTCCGGCGCCGGGACGAAGTTGCGCCGCAGCGCCTTCGGCAGCGCCCGGATGTACGCGGTGACCAGCTCCGCCCGCAGCCCCGGGATCTGCCAGTCGAAGCCCTCGCCGGTGACCTGGTTGAGCACCGGCAGCGGGATGTGGACGGTGACCCCGTCCGCGTCGCTGCCCGGCTCGAACTGGTACGTCAGCCGGAACCGGAGCTTGCCCTGCTGCCAGTGGTCCGGGTAGTCGGCCTCGGTGACCCCGTCGGCCGACTCGTTGATCAGCATCGACTTCTCGAAGTTCAGCAGGTCCGGCTGCTCGTGCCGGGCCTTCTTCCACCAGGAGTCGAAGTGCCGGGTGGAGACGATCTCCTCCGGCAGCCGGGCGTCGTAGAAGTCGAACAGGGTCTGGTCGTCGACCATGATGTCGCGGCGCCGGGCCCGGTTCTCCAGCTCCTCGACCTCGGACAGCAGCGTCCGGTTCTCCGCGAAGAACCTGTGGTGGGTCTCCCAGTCGCCCTCGACCAGGGCGTTGCGGATGAACAGCTCGCGGCAGAGCTCCTGGTCGATCCGGCCGTAGTTGACCTTGCGCTGGGCCACGATCGGCATCCCGTACAGGGTCACCTTCTCGTAGGCCAGCACCGCGCCGGCCTTCTTCTCCCAGTGCGGCTCGCTGTACGTGCGCTTGATCAGGTGGCCGGCCAGCGGCTCCACCCACTCCGGCTCGATCTTGGCGTTCACCCGGGCCCACAGCCGCGAGGTCTCCACCAGCTCGGCCGACATCACCCAGCGCGGCGGCTTCTTGAACAGGCCGGAGCCCGGGAAGACCGCGAACCGCGAGCCGCGGGCGCCGCCGTACTCACGCTTCTCCACGTCGAACAGGCCGATGTGCGACAGCAGGCCGGAGAGCAGCGCCTGGTGGATCCGGTCGGCGTCCGGCTCCGCGTCGGGGTGCGGCTCGTCGATGGTCACCCCGAGCTGCTTGGCCACCGTGCGCAGCTGGGTGTAGACGTCCTGCCACTCCCGTATCCGCAGGTAGTTCAGGAACTCGGACTTGCACATCCGGCGGAAGGCCGAGGAGGAGAGCTCCTGCTGCTGCTCCCTGACGTAGCGCCACATGGCGAGGTAGGAGAGGAAGTCGGAGGTCTCGGAGGTGAACCGGCGGTGCCGGTCGTCGGCGGCCTGGCGCTTGTCGGCCGGGCGCTCGCGCGGGTCCTGGATGGAGAGCGCGGCGGCGATCACCATCACGTCGCGGACGCAGCCGAGCCCGTCGGCGGTCAGCACCATCCGGGCCATCCGCGGGTCCACCGGCAGCTGGGCGAGCTTGCGGCCGAGCGGGGTGAGCCGCTTGCGGTGGTCCTTCTCCTCCGGATCGAGGGCGCCGAGCTCGTGCAGCAGGGCGACGCCGTCCTTGATGTTGCGCGAGTCCGGCGGGTCCAGGAACGGGAAGGCGGCGATGTCGCCGAGGCCGGCCGCGGTCATCTGCAGGATCACCGAGGCCAGGTTGGTGCGCAGGATCTCGGCGTCGGTGAACTCGGGGCGGGAGAGGAAGTCCTCCTCCGAGTACAGCCGGATGCAGATGCCGTCCGAGGTACGGCCGCAGCGGCCCTTGCGCTGGTTGGCGCTGGCCTGGCTGACCGCCTCGATCGGCAGCCGCTGCACCTTGGTGCGGTGGCTGTAGCGGGAGATCCGGGCGGTGCCCGGGTCGATCACGTACTTGATGCCGGGGACGGTCAGCGAGGTCTCGGCGACGTTGGTGGCCAGCACCACCCGGCGGGAGTTCGAGCGCTGGAAGACCCGGTGCTGTTCGGCCGAGGACAGCCGGGCGTACAGCGGGAGGATCTCGGTGAACTTCAGTTTCAGCTTGGTCAGGGCGTCCGCGGTGTCGCGGATCTCCCGCTCGCCGGACAGGAAGACCAGGACGTCGCCCGGGCCCTCGGCCTGGAGCTCCTCGACCGCCTCGCAGATCGCCTGCACCTGGTCGCGGTCGCGGTCCACCTCCTCGTCCTCGGCGCCCTCCTCGACGATCGGCCGGTAGCGGACCTCGACCGGGTAGGTGCGGCCGGAGACCTCGACGATCGGCGCGCCGTGGAAGTGCTCGGCGAACCGCTCCGGGTCGATGGTCGCCGAGGTGATCACGACCTTGAGGTCGGGGCGGCGGGGGAGCAGCTGCTTCAGGTAGCCGAGCAGGAAGTCGATGTTGAGGCTGCGCTCGTGCGCCTCGTCGATGATCAGGGTGTCGTACTGGCGCAGCTCGCGGTCGGTCTGGATCTCGGCCAGCAGGATGCCGTCGGTCATCAGCTTGACCAGGGTGTCCGGGCCGACCTGGTCGGTGAAGCGGACCTTCCAGCCGACCGCCTCGCCGAGCGGGGTGTCCAGCTCCTCGGCGACCCGGTCGGCGACCGTCCGGGCGGCGATCCGGCGCGGCTGGGTGTGGCCGATCAGGCCCTTCACCCCGCGGCCGAGCTCCAGACAGATCTTCGGGATCTGGGTGGTCTTCCCGGAGCCGGTCTCACCGGCGACGATCACCACCTGGTGGTCGCGGATCGCCGCCAGGATCTCGTCCTTCTTCTGGCTGACCGGCAGCTCGGCGGGGTACCGGATCGCCGGGACGGCCGCCCGCCGCTGCGCCACCCGCAGCTCGGCCTTGGCGACGTCGGCGGCCAGCTCCTCGGCGATCTTGAGGCGGGCTTCGGGGCTGCGGACCCGGCGGGTGCCGTCCAGCCGCCGGCCGATCCGCTGCTGGTCGCGGAGCATCAGCTCGGGCAGCCGGGCGGCCAGCGCTCCGATGGTGGCTGCATCGGCGGGCTGGGATACGGGAGAACTCACGGGGGGCATCCCTCTAGGTTGCAGGGAGGCACGGGCGGGGCGCACCTCGGTTTTTCAACGCCTCAAGTGTCACAGAACCACGGGAGAGGGCGGTGAGGCGGCCGGGGCGGGGGCGCGGGACGGCCGGGGGCTACTTGCGGGCGGGCGTCCACTTCATCCCGAACCGGTACGCCCGGGAGATCACGTCCTGGATCCCCGGCCCGTCCGCGGGCGTGAACCAGCGCACCTCGCGGCTGACCACCAGCTCCCCCTTCTGCCGCTGCAGCAGGGCGATGGCGCAGGCGTGGGCCCTGGGCGGGCAGTCGTCCAGCCGGACCTCGATGTGGTCGCCGCGGTCGGAGGCGAGGGTCACCACCGCGTCCAGCCCGCGGAAGTCGCCGGCTCCCTCGTAGATGTAGACGAAGAGCAGCAGCTTGGCGAAGCCGCCCTGGTGGTCGAGGTTGATCGTCAGGTTCTCGCCGGTGGCGACGGCGCCGGTACGGTCGTCGCCGTCCAGCGCCACGTACGGGAACCGGTCGACCGCGCCGAAGGAGTCGCCGAGCGCCTGGACCACCGTGCGGCGGCCGTCGGTGAACTTGACCATGCAGCCCAGGTCGAGATCGATGTCCGGCGCCGCGCCGGCCCGCAGGCCGGCCCGGATGCGGTGCAGCAGGCCCTTGGCCTCCTTGGCGGTGGCGAGGGCGGCCGCCCGCGGGGAGGTCCAGTTGAGGTTGACCCGGATCAGCCCGGAGGTGACTCCGCGCTTGGTGAGAGAGACGGCGGGTGCGGTCTTGGTCAGGACGACGTGGCTGGGACGGGACATGGGTGGGCCGCCTTCCGGAGGAGTCCGTCGCTGCCCGGGGGCAGGCGGGACCGGTGCCGGCCCGCCGTGCCCCGGGGGAGCGAGAACTTACGCCGGTCGCCGGGCCTTCTCGCGGACTTGGCCGATTCGTGACCGGCCGGAGGCAGGTCCTAGGGCGCGGCGGGGGCCGGGCGGGGCGGCAGCACGGCGCAGGTGGTGGTGCCGTGGGCGTACAGCCGGCCGTCGGCCACGCCGGTCACCCGGGCCTCGGCGGTCGCCACCGTCCGGCCCACGTGCAGCGCCAGCGCCTCGCAGCGCAGCAGCCCGGTGTCGGCGAACACCGGGCGGACCAGGTGCACGTTGAGCTGGGTGGTGGTGTAGCCGGTGCCGGCCGGCAGCAGGCTCATCACGGCGCACCCGAGCGCGGAGTCCAGCAGGGTGGCGAGGTAGCCGCCGTGGACGCTGCCGAGCGGGTTGTAGAGGTGCTCGCCGGTGGTGCCCTCGAAGACGGCGCTGCCGGGGCCGACCTCGGCGAGCCGGAACCCCAGGGTGCTCGCGATCGGCGGTGCCGGGATCTCGCCCGCGACGATGGCCCGCAGCACCTGCTCGCCCGACAGGCCGGTGTACGAGGCGGCCGGCGGGGCGGGCGTCCAGTGGTGGGTCCGGGTGCGGATGCCGTCGGCGGTACGGGCGGCGGCCCGAAGATCGGTGGTCATGGCACCCAACCTGCCCGCCGGCCGCGGCCCGCTCAAGTACGGAATCCGTACCTGCGGCGGCGGTACCCTGGCCCGCATGGACGGCAACCCCCGAGGCTACGGCCAGTTCTGCGCGGTGGCCCGGGCCCTGGAGGTGCTCGGCGAGCGCTGGACGCTGCTGGTGGTCCGCGAACTGCTGCTCGGCTCGACCCGCTTCTCCGAACTCCGGGCCGGACTCCCGCAGATCTCCCGCACCATGCTCTCCGCCCGGCTGCGGACCCTGGAGGGGGCCGGGCTGGTCGAGCGTCCGGCCACCGGCGGTTACCGGCTCACCGAGGCCGGCCGGGCCCTGCGCGGCGTGGTCGCCGAACTCGGCGGCTGGGCCACCACCTGGGACCGCACCGCCCTGCGGCCCGACCACCTCGACGCCCGGGTGCTCGGCTGGGACATGCACCGCCGGGTCCACCACGACCGGTTGCCCGGCCGGCCGACCCTGGTCGAGCTGCACTTCCCCGACGCCACGCCGGACCGCTTCTTCCTGCACACCGCCCCGGGCGGCGTCACCCTGTGCGCGGACGACCTCGGCCGGCCGGTCGCACTGCGGGTCGAGGCCGAACTGGCGGCCTTCACCGGCTGGTGGATGGGCGAGCTGAGCTGGGACCGGCTGCTGAAGAGCGGCGCGGCCCGGCTGGAGGGCCCGAGCGAGCTGCGCCGGGCCTTCCCGACCTGGTTCCGCGGGTACGTCTTCGCCCCCGGCGCCGGCTGAGCGGCCTCGGGCGAGCGGCCGCAGGTGGGCGGCCGCGGCTGGGCGGCCCCACCCGGGCGGCCTCAGCGCGCCGGGGCGATGTTCTGGTTGGCGCGGAACAGGTTGTCCGGGTCGTACGTCCCCTTCACCCGGGCCAGCCGGTCGTAGTGGTCGCGGTAGGTCGCGCGGACCCGGTCCTCGCCCTCGTCCATCATGAAGTTCACGTACGCCCCGCCCATCGAGTACGGGTGCAGCTCCTCCCAGTAGCCGACGCACCAGTCCCGGATCACGCCGGCGTTGGCGGGATCCGGGTCGATGCCGCCGAACACCCCGGACCACACCGCGTCCCGGTAGCTCCACGCGGTGTCGTCCCGGCCGACCCGGTGGGCCGCGCCGTCGACCGGGTACAGGTGCATGGTCGACAGGCCGGTCGGGATGGCGGCCGCGTACTTGGCGTGCACCTCGATCGCCTCGTCGGTGATCCGGTCGAAGAAGTCCCCGCGCCAGTACCACTGCAGTCCCGGCGGGAGCAGCGGGTCGAAGGTGCTCTGCAGCGCCGGGTAGGGGATCGGCGTCGCGAAGTGGAAGGCCGGCGGGCCGGCGTCGGCCACCGGCGCCAGGGCCGCGTCGAGGCCGTCCAGGTCGCCGGTCCAGCACCACACCACGCCCGCCATCTTGCGGCCGTGGATCTCCTCGGGGAACGGCGGCCCGGGCGGGATCACCAGCGCCGCGAAGAAGCCGCTCAGCTCGTCGGGCTGGTGCGGGAGGAACTCGCGGTACCAGCGCAGCACCTCGGGCGTGTGCTCGACCGGCCAGACCGTGACCCCCAGCCCCACCGTGCCGACCGGGTGCAGCCGGAAGGTGAAGGAGGTGACCACCCCGAAGTTGCCGCCGCCACCGCGCAGCGCCCAGAACAGGTCCGGATGGTGGCTCTCGTCCGCGGTCACGAAGCTGCCGTCGGCGAGCACCACATCGGCCGACAGCAGGCTGTCGATGGTAAGGCCGTAGCGGCGGGTGAGGTGGCCGTGGCCACCGCCGAGGGTCAGGCCGCCCACCCCGGTGGTCGAGATGATGCCGGCCGGCACCCCGAGCCCGAAACCGTCCGCGGCGTGGTCGAGTTCGCCGATCAGCGCGCCGCCGGCGACCTGCGCCGTGGCGGCCACCGGATCCACCCGCACCCCGCGCATCGCCGCCAGATCGATGATCATCCCGTCGTCGACCAGGCACAGCCCGCCGCCGCTGTGGCCACCGCCGCGCACCGCGACGGCCAGGCCGTTGTCCCGGCCGAATCCGACCGCCGACATCACATCGGCCGCGTCCGCGCACGGCACGATGGCGGCCGGCCTCCGGTCGATCATCGCGTTGTAGATCTTGCGAGCCTCGTCGTACCCCGGGTCGCCCGGTCCGGTGACCGGGCCGCGCAGGGTGCCCCGCAGCGATTCGTAGGTTGCCGTGTCCATCACGCTCTCCTTGCTGCGGACCGGCCCGGCACCCGGATCGACGCGTCGCGCCCCCACCGGTCGCCCTCCGTGACCGCAGCCCACCACTCGCCCGTGCCCCTCGGGCCCGGGCCGGATGCGCGAGGGCGGGCACCGCGAGCTTGGGCGCCGCGTGAGCCGCCCGCACCTTCCAGCATGCGCCGCCGCCCCGCCCGCCGCACGGCAGCCCGACCGGTCCACGGCCAACGCCGCACCCGCCCCCGCGAGTTCGGGCAACCGTGCGGCCACCGAGCCGCCGTACGCCTCCCGCGGATCCGACGCGCACGACCCGCCGGGCGGTCCGGAACCGGCCGGTCGGGAGCCGGAACCCCGGGCGACATCCGGCGTTAGCACAACGGCCGCATCGGCCCCCGAGACTGGTGCGCGATCACCCCCGGTGACCGCTCCCGGGCTGGGAGTAGGCCCTTGATCGAAAGGCTGCGCAGCCAATGGCACCCCGCCTGTCCGTCGTCGTCCCGATCTACAACGTCGAGCCCTACCTGAAGGAGTGCCTCGACTCGATCGCCGCCCAGACCTTCACCGACTTCGAGTGCGTGATGGTCGACGACGGTTCCCCCGACGGCAGCGCGGCCATCGCCACCGCCTACGCCGCCGAGGACCCCCGCTTCCGGCTGGTCCGCCAGGAGAACCGCGGACTCGGTGCCGCCCGCAACACCGGCTGGCGGCACGCCGACCCGGGCGCCCAGTACCTGGCCTTCGTGGACAGCGACGACACCCTGCCGCCCAGCGCCTACCAGCTGATGATCGAGACCCTGGACCGGACCGGCTCCGACTTCGCCGCCGGCAACGCGCTGCGCTTCCGCGACGCCTCCGGCTACTACCCGTCCCACGCCCACCGCAAGCCGTTCGGGGAGACCCGGCTGCGCACCCACGTGACCGAGATCCCGTCCCTGGTCACCGACCGCACGGCGTGGAACAAGGTGTACCGGCGGTCCTTCTTCGACGGCGCCGGCATCCTCTACCCCGAGGGCATCCTGTACGAGGACGCCCCGGTCAGCGTGCCGCACCACTACCTGGCCAAGAGCGTGGACGTGCTCTCCGAGCCGATCTACCACTGGCGGGTGCGCGAAGGATCCGACGCGTCCATCACCCAGCAGAAGACCGACCCCCGCGGGGTGATCGACCGGGTCCGCTCGATGGAGCTGGTCCGCGAGTGGCTGCTCGCCCGCCCCGAACCCGAGTTCCGCGACTACCTGAGCTCCTACGACGCCAACAGCCTCGCCGAGGAGATCCCGATGTTCTTCTGGTCCGTCCCGGACGGCGCCCGGCCGTTCCGCGAGGCCTACCAGCAGCACGTCAGCCGTCTGCTGCACGCGATCGGCCCGGAGCAGATCGGCCGCCTCGGCGCCCAACTGCGGGTCAAGTACCGCCTCACGCTGGCCAACCGGATGCTGGAGTTCGTGCTGCTGCAGCGCCTCCACCGGCTGGCCCGCTGCCGCCCCCGGCTGCGCCGCGCCACGGCCTGAAGGGGGCGGGCGGGGCCGCAGAGGCGCCCCCCGCGTCGACGGCGCACGCCCGCGCGGACGGGGGCGTGCCCGTGCCCGGGCCGGTGGTCACCGACCCGGGGGCACCTGCCGGGAAGTCAGCTGTGCGCAGGTCACAGCAGGAAGAGCTTGGTGAAGGGTGAGGTGATCCGCTCCTGCCGGGAGCCGAAGTCGACAAGGACCGCGATCTCGCCGTTGCCCTCGACGCTGATGGTCCGGCCGAGGCCGTACTCGTCATGCGTCACACGGTCACCAACGGCGAATCGCTTGGGCGGCGGTGGGGCCGCGGTACGGAAGGGGCTGGTGGGAAGGTGGCGCCGGGGCGCGGCTGAATTCGTCATCGATGCCAGTATGCGCCTGATCCGATGTACGGGGGTGATCCGGGACCTCAAATTTCTGAATCACACGGCCCCGGCGGCGGTCCGTGCCGCCCTCGCCCGCCCGCGAGTTGATCACCACCCGGCGCGGACGGGCCACGGAGGGCCCGGTGGCGGCCCCGGAAAGTCGGCGTGAGGAAATCCCCCGTTTCGGCTCGGACCCTGCTACAGTCGTGCTAGTTGCAGTTTTGGTTCCCATGAACTTTGTGTGCGCCTGCTGGTTGTGACCGCAGGCGCATTTTGTTTCCCGGTTTTTTCTCCCGGGCGGGTCATCATGGCGGCGACGCGGAGCTCGCGAGCTGTGAGTTTCGGACTGCCCATTGAAGGAGATTTTTTTATGGCTACTGGCACCGTGAAGTGGTTCAACTCGGAAAAGGGCTTCGGCTTCATCGAGCAGGAGGGTGGCGGCCCGGACGTGTTCGCCCACTACTCGAACATCAACGCCAACGGCTTCCGTGAGCTGCTCGAGGGCCAGAAGGTCGAGTTCGACGTCACGCAGGGCCAGAAGGGCCCGCAGGCGGAGAACATTCGCCCGCTCTGACATTCGCTGCCCGGCGCACACTGCCGACAGCCGAGGCCCGCACCGCGTCCGCGCGGTGCGGGCCTCTCGGCGTTTCCGGCCCCGCCGGGCCCCCGCCGGGCCCCGCGGGGCTCTCTCATGGGCGCCCGCCGGGTCCGTGCGGCGCGGCCTGGCCCGGGGTGCCGTGGGCCGGGTGTGCCGCGGGTGTGCGCTGGGCGCGGTGGGCGGCCACCCGGACGCGGGTCGCGCAGCGGGGGGAGCAGTAGCGCTGGGGCGTACGGCGGCCGGTGTCGAAGAACCAGTGCTCGCAGTCGGGCGCGGCGCAGCTCCCCCAGGCGCAGCCGCCGCGTTCGCCGAGCCACAGGCCGAGGGCCAGGGCGGCGGTCGACAGCAGCCAGTGCGTCAGGCCGGCCTCCCGGGGTGCCCGGGAGTGCAGGGACCACGGGCGCCCCGGGAGGCGGACCAGCGTGGGGCGGGCGGGGTAGCGGTCGAGCAGGTCGTTGATCAGCCCCGCGGCCGTGTCCTCGTCGGTGGTGGCCAGGATGCGGACCAGGTGGGCGGTGGCCCGCCTGAGCTCGTCCGCGTCGGCGTCGGTGAGCGTGAACGGCGGGCCGCCGTGGCGTTCGACGAGGGCCTGGAGAGCGGCCGGGCCCGCGCCGGGATCGTCCTGGACGGTGTTGGCCAGGTCGGCGATGAAGTGGAGCCCGCGGGGATTGTTGTCGCCGAGTTCCGCAGCCATGGCCTGGTCCTCCGTGTTCTGTCGCGTTGGGTCGGTGGCCGGCGGCCGGTGTCCGATTTTCGGGATCAACGGTCCGAAATCCGGTGCGCGGCCGGGCCCGAAGGGTGAGCCCGACCCAATGGTAACGTCTAATCACATAAGTTGACGTTACGCCCTGGGGGCGTGCCGTCCCACTCGCCGTGCCCCGGGGCCGTACGTCCTGCGGGGGTGGCCGGGCCCTGGGGAGAGCCATGCGTGTCCCGACGACGACGCCGGTACTGATCGTGGGCGGCGGCCCGGTCGGCCTGACCCTGTCGGTCCTGCTGTCCGAGTACGGCGTGGACCACCTGCTGGCCGAGGCGCGCCCGGGTACCTCCCGTCATCCCAAGGCCCGTGGCGTCTCGGCCCGTTCGATGGAGATCCTCCGGCGCTGCGGCCTGGAGGACGCCGTCCGGCAGGCGGGGCTCCCGGCCTCCCAGGTCTTCTTCTACCGCGGCCGCGACCTGGTCGACCCGGAGTTCGTCCGCACCGGCGTTCCCGTACCGGCGCAGGACGGCCGGGAGCCCACGCCCGCGCCCGGCCTGATCTGCTCCCAGGACGCCCTGGAGCGCGTCCTGGCCGACCGGGCCCGCCGGCTCGCAGGGCCGGCCGTACGGTTCGGCACCCGGCTGGAGTCCTTCACCGAGCGGGACGGCGCCGTCCACGCCGTTCTGGAGGACCGTGCCACCGGCCGTCGGCAGACCGTACGGGCCCACTGGCTGATCGGCTGCGACGGGGCGTCCAGCACCGTCCGTACCGGCGCGGGCATCGCCATGGAGGGACCCACGGGCCTCGGCCACTACCTCAGCATCCGGTTCGAGGCGCCGCTCGGTCCGGTGGTGGCGGACCGCGCCAGCGCCTCGTACTTCCTCACCGCGCCCGGGCGCGGCGGCTTCATGGCGGTCGACAACGACCGGCACT
This sequence comes from Kitasatospora sp. NPDC048540, assembly GCF_040651175.1. Classification (NCBI taxonomy): domain Bacteria; kingdom Bacillati; phylum Actinomycetota; class Actinomycetes; order Kitasatosporales; family Streptomycetaceae; genus Kitasatospora; species Kitasatospora sp. NPDC048540. The sequence continues at coordinate 60,939 of NZ_JBEZIR010000006.1, read as the reverse complement.
GGATCTACCAGCACCCCTTCGACCCCTCGGCCGGGGACATCGACGGGGGTCCCGGCGGGGGTCCCGGCGGGGATCCCGCCGGGAATCTCGGCGGGGATCCCGGCGGGGATCCCGGTGAGCCGGCGGCCGGCCGGGACCGGACCTCCCGGCTGGTCGCGCTGGTCCGGGCGGCCGCCGGCATCCCGGACCTGGAGGTCACGGTCCGGGACACCATGGCCTGGCGGATGGATGCGCGGCTGGCCGCCGGGTACCGCCGCTCACGGGTGCTGCTGGCCGGCGACGCGGCGCACGTGGTGCCGCCGACCGGCGGGCACGGGATGAACACCGGGATCGGCGACGCCGACAACCTCGCCTGGAAGCTCGCCGCCGTCACCGCGGGCCGCGCCGCCGACGCGCTGCTGGACACCTACGAGGCCGAGCGCCGCCCACTCGCCCGGCAGGTCATCGACCTGTCGCTGGCCAATGCCAGGGCCCGCGCGGGCTACCGCATCGATGACGAGCTCCTGCTCACCGCCGCCTACCGTTCCACCGCGGTCCTCCCCGACCCGGGCGCGGCCGACCACGCCTCTGCCGGCCGGTCTCCGCTGGACCCCGCCGGCCTCGGCCCGGACGCCGCCCCCGGGGAACGCGCCCCGCACGTACGGCTGACGGGCGCCGACGGGATCACCTCCACCCTGGACCTGGCCGGCCACGGCTTCACCCTGCTCACCCCGGCCGAGGCCCCGGCCTGGCGACGGCAGGCCGAGCACGCGGCGGCCGCCGGGCTCCCCGTCACGGCCCGGACGGTCACGGGCGGCGACAGGAACGAGAGCGAACCCGGCAGCTGGGCGGCCCGCTGCGGCATCCCCGGCAGCGGCGCGGTCCTGGTCCGTCCCGACGGCCACCTCGCCTGGCGGGCCACCGGCCCGGCGCCCGCCGACACGGGCCACCTCACGGCCGTGCTCCGGAACATCCTCGGAATCCCGGGCGCCTGAGGCAGCAACAGCCGCCGCTGGTGGGCGGCAGATCCGGCGACTGCGGGAGCGTCAGGTCGTGACGGAAATGTGTTCGCGTGTGGGCGATGTCGTTGATGTACGATCACCCGGCTGACCGCCGCGAAGCCCGCAGCGGGGCTCGTACGTATTCGTATCCCGGGGGACTGTTGAAGATTCGTCGTTCGCTCGCCGCTGCCGTTTTCCTGGCGACCGCCGCCGCACCCGTCGCCATGGGCGCCGCCCCGGCGTTCGCCGACACCGCCCCGGCGGGGCACGAGCAGACCGACCCGGCCGAGACCAAGGCGGCCGAGACGAAGGCGGACGAGGCGAAGACGGACGAGGCGAACCGGGCCGCCATCGAGAAGCTGCTCGTTTACCCGAACGACTACCTGCTCACGGACCCGAGCGCCTACCTGCGCGAGCACGCGGCCGCGGCCCTGGCCGGCACCCCGGCCGACCGGGCGCACTTCCTGGCCGTGGAGGTGGACGGGATCCGCCGGGACGACGCGCGGATCGCGATCGCCCGGATCATGAACGCCGCAGGCCCGGTGCTCAAGAAGCAGTGCAGGGCTCTCGTCGACTCGGACGACGTCGAGGCGCTCCGCGCGTTCCTGAAGACCGGCCAGTACGTCGCCCGGGCGGAGGACGAGAAGCGCGCCGCGGAGGACGACGACCGGCTCCGGCTCAGCCAGATCATGTCGGCCGGTGGCCCGGCGGTGCGCAAGGCCGCCGGAGCGGCGTTGGACGGCAGCATCGAGGACGTTCGCGCGTTCCTGAAGACCGGCCAGTACGTGGCCCGGGCGGAGGACGAGAACCGCGCCGAGGTGCAGCGCCTCCTCGACGACCCGAACAGCGGGCCGGTGGTGCGGGAGGCCGCGCAGAAGGCGCTCGCGGGCTCGGCCGCGGACGTCGAGCACTTCCTCAAGGCCGGGCTGAAGAACGCCGCGGAGACCGACGACCGGATCCGGACCACCCGGATCATGTCGGCCGGCGGCCCGGCGGTGCGCAAGGCCGCCAACGCGGCCCTGAGCGGCAGCATCGAGGACATCCGCACGTTCCTGAAGACCGGCCAGTACGTGGCCCGGGCCGAGGACGAGAACCGTGCCGAGGTGCAGCGGATCCTCGACGACCCGAACAGCGGGCCGGTGGTGCGGGAGGCCGCGCAGAAGGCGCTCGCGGGCTCGGCCGCCGACGTCGAACACTTCCTGAAGGAGGGCCAGTTCACGGCCCGCGCCGCGGACAAGGCTGCGGCGGAGGCCGCCCGTGGCACCTCCGGCTCCGCCCAGCCGGGCACCACCGTGGTCCCCGCCGCCGCCACCGCCGGTGGGACGGCGCCCGCCGCGGCCGCCGACGTCCGGACCGTCGGCGAGGACTCGCTGGCCAGCACCGGCCCGACCACCCCGCTCGGACAGCTCGCCGCCGCCGGCGGCGCGGCCGTCCTGCTGGGCGCCGGCGCACTCGTCGCCGCGCGCCGCCGCCCGCAGGCCTGATCACTCCCCTCCGCCGGTCGGTGCGCCCGTCGCGCCGGCCGGCGGAGTGCTTCCGTCGCCCCGGACCCGCCCGCCCCGGACCCGGGCTCCGCGGCGGCTCCGCGCGGGCGTCGGTCAGTACGGGAGCAGTTCGGCGGTGACCAGGTCGAAGTCGAACGGCTCCGGGACGTGCAGCGTCTCGCCGAACTCGATGTCCTCGCGGCGGTGGTACCTGGTGCCATCCGGCCGGCTGAAGAGCGTGACGGTCTTCTGCCGAGCGTCGACCAGCAGATACAGCGGGATCCCCATCAGCGGGTAGTCGCGTACCTTCCCGACCCAGTCGTTCTCCGGGTTGGACGGGGAGACCAGCTCGACGGCGACCGCGGCGACTTCGGAAGGGACCTGGTTCTCGGTCGTCTCCAACGCCTCGCCCGGAAGGTACGTCAGGTCCGGGTTCCGGCTCTTGCCCACGTGCGGTGAGACGAGGTCGGTGTTCTCGCTCGGCAGCAGATCCGACGGAGCGTGTGCGTCGAACTGGCGGCGGACCAGGAGGAGGTTCCGCTGGTGGATGCCCGAGGGACTGACCATCATGACGATGGTGTCGCCCGACAGCTCCACCTTGAATCCGTCGGGCAGGCTCCTACGGGCCTCTTCGAGGAGTGCGAAGTGCTCCGGGTTCATGCGCGATGCCTCCTGGATTGCGCCGGACAGCACCTCAGCGTAGTCCGGGCCGCCCGACTATCGGCCAGGCTGGGCCAGCGCCGAGGTCGAACCCGGCGCTCTGGGCTCAACGGCCGTGGGCCTCGCGGTCGGCCTGGGCCAGCCAGCCCAGGTACCACTCGCCGAAGCTCACCCGGTCGCGGCCGGTGCCAGCGAGCGGCTCGATGGGGCCGTCGCACGCCCGGAGGTCGGTCCAGAGGGTGCCATGCTCCGGCCCGGTCACCACGAGCCAGGTGTAGTAGCCGCATCCCTCGTGGCTGAGGCGGATCGCTCCGGCGGTCATCTCGTCGTGGAGCCTCTCCCACTCCTCGCTCCAGACGCGGTACGCCGCGAGATAGGACTGTTCGTCGGGGAAGTCGTCCGAGACCGGCTCGCGAGCGTCGAGGTCCGCCGACCAACGAGCCCGTTGGTCCGCAGCGGGGAACGGCCTCCACAGTAGCGAGTTGTCGCTTCGGACCGTGTCGTCCAGCCAGTGCCAGCCCTGCCCGTCACACCGCAGTGGGAAGAGGCCGTAGAAGGGGCCCGCTCCGCCTGCGCCGACCTCGACGAGGAAGTTGCGGTAGTCGGTCGGGAGCGCGACACCGAGTTCTTCCTCGGCCTCTGCCAGGTCGGCCTCACTCAGCGGCGGCTGCAGCACGAAGTCATGCCCGAAGCCCTGCTGACGAGCCCCGAAGACCTTCTCCGTGAACGGGGATTCCCGCAGAGCTGTCACCCGCTCGCGGACTCCCGACCAGTCGACCCCCGCGCCGGTGTTCGCCGGCTGCCACCCAACACCGGTCACGTCCATCTCGTCGCCGGTCGCGCCCATCTCGCCCCCACAGGTCCGGCGCCGCCCCACCGGCCGAGGAGCTCCGCCGGAGCCACCACCAGGCGAAGCGGCACGAAAATGCCCCCGAAGCGAGTGCTTCAGGGGCATCATGCCTGTTCAGGCTGGTGTGGCCAGGGCCGGGGTCGAACCGGCGACCTTCCGCTTTTCAGGCCAAGCCGGGGCGGTGAGATGCCCCGGTTTGGGTGATTCTGCCGTCCGCGGAAGGCTGCCGTCGGACGCCATTGTTCGGGCCGGTTGGCGTCAGCGTTGGCGTCAACCGGGGGCCAGTCCGAGGCATGGCGGCCGGTAGGACGGAGGCTCGGGGTGCCACACGGGGCACCTCACCCGTCGCCTGGTCGTGCGACGGGTGAGGTGTCTACGAGTCCTTCTGCGAAAACAGCCAGGTCTCGAAGCCGGACAGGAACTCACCCATCGCCCCGAGCGATGACGGGTCTGCCTCGTACTGGATCGACAGGTTGACCTCGTACAGCTTGTACGCGGGCCGTGCGTCGCGCGCTGCTGCAGCGGCGGCTGCCAGCGCACGGACCGCGTCGTCGCGCCGGCCGGTCTCGACTGACTCGATGAGCTCGGGCCAGAGGTTGTCTCCGATGTGGTCGAAGAGCTCTATCAGATGCAGGCCGGCCTTGTGGGCACGGTTACGGATAGCCTCCTGCTCGGCGCTCCGGTGGTCCTCGGCTTCCCCAGCTTCGAACAGCTCGACCGGCACCGTGAGGTCGGGGGTGGGCGTGCCTTCCAGGAGCGCGGTCAGCAGCAAGACGGCGTCGATCTTGGGAAGGATCTCCGCGACGTCCACGAGGCCCCCGAGGGTTCCGACCGCCTGCTCGACAGCCGAGTAGTCGTGCTCGGCGATCTGGTTGTCAAGGTCGAAATGAAGGTCGAGGATCGCACTGCCGATGCCGCGAAGGTCGTCCAGATGTGCGTCGACCTCGGCCTCGATGCGTTCGAGGGTCTGTCGAAGTTCGCGAGCCTCGGCGGCCTGTTCCTCAAGCGCGGCTACCGCTTTGGCAATCTCACTCACACCGTGCCCCTTGTCCCGTGAGAATCCGTCTCAACTTCCTGGACTGGCAACCCTATTACCAGCCGCGGACCTTGCGTCCGTACTCGGTGTCGGGGTGCAGCAGAGCGTCGGCGACCCGACCGCCAGCGTCCTTGGCGCCACCTCCGAAGTTCAGCACGCCGACGGCGTTCGCGCTGGCGGCGATGCCGTCCCAGAAGCGGGCATCGCGGTCCCAGCGCACGGAGTCCAGCAGGCTGGTCAGCTGGTCCTCGGTGAGCCGCTGGCCGGAGGCAGCCCAGCTGGTGGCCTGGTGAGCGGCGACGCCGAGACCGGCCAGGACGGCCGGGGCGGACACAGCGCTGCGGGCGGCGAAGTGCGGGTAGAGGCGGGCGATGAGGCGCGAGAGCAGCGGAACGAGCTGCTGCTCGATGTGCTCGGTGGTGACGCCCTCGGGCAAGGCGTCTTCATGCATGGTCGCGGACGACAGTCCGAGCCCGCGCCGCCCATGCAGGCTGGTGATCACCAGCGCCCGGAGGGCGGAGAGAGTCACGACCTCCGGATCGGTCTTGGTCAGCTGCCGCTTGCGGGCCTGAACGAGCTTGGCGAACGGAATGATCTTCCCGTCGTGCTCGATCTTGACGGTGCTCGCGACGCGGTGGGCGAGCTGGGTGCCGATGTCGCGCTGGTCCATGGACATGGCCAGGTTCTTGGCGACAGGGACGCCCTCGACGTTGCGGTCGTAGAAGATCTGCCGGGCGTCCTCGACACTCAGGCCGAAGTACAGCTCGAACGGCACCCGGACGGCGCTCAGCTTCTGGTAGGTGGTTCCGAAGCGCTCCGGGTTGTCGTACAGCTCGTGCCAGGCGGTGACCTGGGTCTCGCCGTCGATGGCAACGACGGGGGAGCCAGGGAGGACGGTGACGGTACGGATGCCGCTGCCGGGTACCAGTTCCTCGCTCACGGCGCCGGGGTGCCCGTCCAGCCACAGGGTGATGGGCGGGGTCGACCACGCGCAGCCGTGGTCACCGTTGATCCCGGAAGCGATGTACGAGGCGTACGAGACAACGTTCCGGCCCTTCTGAGATGCCTTCAGCATCCGCTGGACCAGCGCGCGCACCTCGGCGTGCCGGCGCAGGGTGCCGGAGGCGTACTTCAGGGCCCGCGTGTCCTCCTCGGCCTTCGGGGAGGGCACGAGCTGCAGGAGGGTCGGCAGTGCCATCGTTCCGATAACCGCGTCCGGGCGGAACGGGGTCACGGTCAGCTGGATGCCCTCAACGGTGGCGGTCGGCATGGTCAGGCTCATGGGGCGGCTTCCTCTCGGTGCGACAGGCGGCGGGGCACGGCGGGCGGTCCGCGGTGCTGGTCCGAACGACGAGTGGTGCGATCCGAGAGTGACCGAGCTGGCGCGACTCAAGCCACTTGTCACTTGATAACCGGGGTTATCAGTCCACCATGCAGATCCTCCGACGATGGCGTCCTAGAGTGGCGGCATCCGAAGCACCGAGAGTCGGCGAACGCCTCAACTCGAGGCCGCTTAGTGACCAGCCGAGAGAGGAGATCAGCGCCATGCCCGCCGAGTCGTTAATCCCTGGCACCGCGAGGGTGAGTGGCGGTGTGCTGCTGGTTTCCATGGCTGAGATCGCGGAACTGGCACAGGTCAAGCGGCCGGTGGTCTCCACCTGGCGCCGGAGATACGCCGACTTTCCCGCGCCCGCTGCCCAGAACGCCGGCCACCCCTTGTTCGACGGTCAGCAGGTGGTCGAGTGGCTCATCGCCACCGGTCTGGGCAACACCCACCCGGGCCAGTTGCGCGCAGAGATCGTTCTCCACGGCATCGCCGCCCAGGCCGACCGAACCGACCCCCTTCGCATCGTCGAGACCCTCGGCGCTCTGCTGTGTCTGCGCCACCTGGACGAACGGCCGGTCGCCGACGAAGCGACGGTGAGCACGCCCGAGGAAGCCCGCACTGCCCTCCTGCGCCGGGCCGAGCGTATGGACCCGGAGGATGAGTTCGTCCTTCGCGAGCTGCGGACGGCCGGCGCCGACGTAGTCCCGCTCGCCCACCTCGCCGAAGCCATCGTGGAGGCCGCCTACGGAGAGCGAGGAGCGCACGAGTGGCTGCTTGCCTCACGCTCCCGGCTCCGCCTGCCCGCGCTGACCGCCGATGCCTTGACCGCCGAGCTCCAGAGTCTCCTCGTCGATCTCACCGACCTGCGAGGCCGCCTCGACCGACAAGGCTCGGTCACGCTTGCCGATCCGCATGCCCGCGCGGGCGACCTGCTCGTCGCCCAAATCCGCGAGGCCGACGCGTCCGACGCCATCACGGCCATGGCGGCCGACCCGGAGGAGCGGCTGGCCCGTATCGCCCGGCGTCGCCTGCTGCTGGCCGGCATCGACGAGTTCTCGCTCGACGTTCAGGTCGGTCAGGCTCTCGAGGAGAGCTTCGCGGACCCTGACCTGATCGTCACCCAGCTTCCCTTCCAGCCCGGCGAAGACCGGTCGGTGCTCGCCGCTCTGGAGGGCATCGAGCGCGTCGCCGACCTGCTCGGTCCCGGTTGTACTGCCCTTGTTCTCGGCCCGGCTGACGCACTCGTCGACGCTCTGCCCGGCACAGCGGAGTCCCAGCTGCGCTCCGCCCTGCTGCGAAGCAAGGTCGTGGAGGCTGTGATCGCCCTGCCCGGCGGCGTGCTGCCCTACCGGCCCGGCTACCGCGCGGCGCTGTGGGTGCTCACCCGCGGCCAGGTCTCGACGGCGGAGGGCAACGTGTTGCTCGCCGATATCAGTGCCGAGCCCCTCACTGAGGTGGTACGCATGCGGCTGGCCGAGGACATCCTTCTGTGGCGTACCGAAGGCTTCCGTGCCCTCGACGGCCACGACCCTCGCTACGGTCGCGCGGTGCGCGTCGCCGAGCTGGACCATGCCTTCGGTGGCCCACTCACCCCGCCGGGTCCGCCTGCCTCTCAGATCCTGGCCCTTGCCGTCAGGGAGCGTCCCGCCCTCATCGCCGAGGCCGAGGGCCGCCTGGAGCGAGCTGCCAAGACAGGCCGATCGTACGACGACGAGTACGGCCCCTACCGGGGCGGCGTCGTTCGCCGCACCGGACCGCGTCCCCGCCGCACTACCCTCGGCGCGTTGATCGCCGAGGACCGGGTCACCAAGATCAAGGGCCACCGCCTTGACCAGCGGCACCTGATCGGAGGCGGCCAAGGCGGCCACCACACCGTGCTCGGCCCCGAGGAGGTCACCGGACGAAGTGGTGTCGGGGCCCGGCGTATCGACCGGCTGGTACTGGCGACGGTGTACGAGCACGTCGCGCTCACCGAACCGGGCGATCTCGTCTACACCCTGACGCCCGAACTCGGCTTGCTCATCGACCACGATGGGTTCAGCGTTGCGGCCTTCCCGGCGCGCGTGCTGCGCGTCAACCCGGACGCCGAACGCCCGCTGACACCGCGCGTGCTGGCCGCCCTACTTGGAGCAGCCCGAGGTACCGGCCGCAGCCCCAGCGCCGTACGCCCTGCCCACCGCATCGAGGAGTACCAGCTCCCCGACCTTGACCCGGACGAGGTGGCGCGCTTCGACGCGTTACTGGCCGAGACCGAGCGCCGCGAGCGGATGCTGTGCACACAAGTCGAAGCGCTCGCCGAAGCATGCCAGCTGACCATCGCGGGCCTGGCCGACGGCACCCTCACTTTCGGCGATACCCGGCCCTTACCACCGCGCTCACTGACAGACTGACCCATCGAACCACGGACCAGGAAGAAGGAACGATGCCCCCGCGCAAGCGAGCCACTACAGCCCAGGGCGAACTGCCTGGTGTCTCCAGCACCAAGGAGATCCAGGACATCCTGTGGAAGGCCGCGGACAAGCTCCGCGGCTCCATGGACGCCGCCCAGTACAAGGAGTTCGTCCTGGGCCTGGTGTTCCTGAAGTACGTCTCGGATGCGTTCGCTGAGCGCCGAGCGGAACTTGCTGCCGACCCGGAGCTGGCGGAGATCCCCGAGCACCGGCGGGCTGCATTCCTGGAGGAGAAGGACGAATACACCGAGAAGAACGTCTTCTGGGTGCCGCCCACTGCCCGCTGGGACTACATCGCTGAGAACGCGACCAGCGCGGAGGGCGGCGTCGGCAAGCTCCTCGACGACGCCATGGACGAGGTCATGAAGGCCAACAAGGCCCTCACCGGCGTCCTTCCGAAGATCTTCAACCGCGACAATGTCGACCGAAAGCGCCTGAAGGAGCTCGTTGACCTCATCAGCGATGCCCGTTTCACCGGGCACGGCGATCGTCCGGCGCAGGACGTGCTCGGCGAGGTCTACGAGTATTTTTTGGAGAAGTTCGCGAGGGCTGAGGGCAAGCGCGCCGGCGAGTTCTACACTCCCGCGAGCGTGGTGCGGCTGCTCGTCGAGGTGCTGGAGCCGTATGAGGGGCGTGTCTACGACCCGGCCTGCGGCTCGGGCGGCATGTTCGTCCAGGCGGAGAAGTTCGTGCTGCGGCACCGAGGACGCGACCACAGCCACGACATCGCCGTGTACGGCCAAGAGGCTAACGAGCGCACCTGGCGCCTGGCCAAGATGAACCTCGCCATCCACGGCATCGACCCCAAGGGCGTCGGTGACCGTTGGGCCGACACGTTCGCCGACGACAAACTGCCCGACCTCAAGGCCGACTTCATCATGGCCAACCCCCCGTTCAACATGTCCGACTGGGCACGTAGGACGGATGACCCGCGCTGGACGTACGGCGTCCCGCCGCAGTCCAACGCCAACTATGCCTGGCTTCAGCACATTGCGTCGAAGCTTGGGGACCGCGGCAGCGCCGGCGTCGTCCTCTCCAACGGCTCCATGTCCTCGAAGCAGTCCGGAGAGGGTGAGATCCGCGCCGCGCTCGTCGAGGCCGACCTGATCGCCTGCATGGTTGCCCTCCCCGGCAACCTGTTCCGTACGACGGCTATCCCGGCCTGCCTGTGGTTCCTCACTAGGGACAAGACACCACAGGGCGCGAAGGCCCTGACCGACCGCCGCAGCGAGGTGCTGTTCATCGACGCGCGTGCGATGGGCACGATGATCGACCGCACCGAGCGCATCCTCACGGGCGACGACCTGGAGAAGATCTCCGACACCTACCATGCATGGCGCGGCACCAAGTCCGCGAAGAAGAAGGCACTTTCCTACGAGGATGTCCCCGGCTTCTGCTACAGCGCCACGCTGCAAGAGATCGCCAAGCACGACCACGAGCTCACCCCGGGACGGTATGTCGGGGCGGCGGAGGCAGAGGAAGACCCGGATGCCGAGCCGGTGGGGGAGCGCATTGCGCGGCTGACGAAGGAACTGTTCGAGCAGTTGGACGAATCGGCGCGGCTCGACACCGTGGTGCGTGACCAGTTGGGGAGGATCGATGGCTGACGCAATCGTCGACGCAGTGCCGAGTCCATGGGAAGCCACCACTCTGGCCGAGATCTGTGAACGCGGCGGCGGGAACATTCAAACTGGCCCATTCGGCAGCCAGCTGCACGCATCTGATTACGTGCCGGTGGGCATTCCCAGCGTCATGCCTCAGGATATCGGCGATAATGTAATCCGCGAAGATTCCATTGCGCGCATTTCTCCAAGTGACGCCCAGAGACTCTCCCGCTACCTCCTAGCTGAGGACGACATCGTGTACTCGCGCCGCGGCGATGTGGAGCGAAGGGCGCTAGTGAGAAGCGAGCAGAATGGGTGGCTCTGCGGAACTGGGTGTCTTCGAATTAGGCCGGGGGGAGGGATCTACTCCCCCTTCCTTTCCTATTATCTGGGGCACCCGGAAGTCCGGCAATGGATCGTGCGACACGCCGTCGGTGCGACGATGCCGAACTTGAATACCAAGATCCTTGGGGCCGTTCCAGTAGTGGTGCCGCCAGCGGCTGAGCAAAGGGCAATCGCGGAATTGCTCGGTGCCTTGGATGGCAAGATCAGGATTAATGAGCGAATTGCGTCCGCAGCCGACGAACTCCGTTCGGCGTCATATGAGGCCGCACTTCTGGAAGCGCCCGGTGAATTCTCCTATCAGCCACTTTCCGGTGTGGCAGAGTTCGTTAACGGTCGCGCCTTCACCAAAGGGGCAACGGGTACAGGGCGAATGGTTGTCCGAATCGCCGAGATCAACTCTGGCCCTGGATCATCGACGGTTTACAACGACATCGAAGTCCCTGGCCATCATCTGGCGCATCCCGGTGACGTACTATTCGCCTGGTCCGGCTCTCTCACGGTAGCTCGGTGGTATCGCCGTGAGGCGATCATCAATCAACACATCTTTAAGGTCATCCCGAGGGGGAATAACCCTTTGTGGCTTGCCTTCGAGCTGATCAATCTGAAATTGGCAGAGTTCCGAGCGATTGCTGCCGATAAGGCAACTACCATGGGGCATATTCAGCGCCGTCATCTTGACGAGCCGGTTCCGACTCCGAGCGTTGCAATGTTGCAGAAGCTCGATGGCCAGCAGCGACCGCTTTGGGCCCGAGCGCTCGAAGCCGAGCGGGAGTCGCTCACACTCACTGCCCTGCGCGACACTCTGCTCCCCCAACTCATGTCCGGCAAGCTGCGCGTGCGCGACGCGGAGAGGATCGTGGAGGACACCGTATGACTAGCGGAAGCGCCGAGGACGGTGGGAAGATGACCGAGTCCACCTGGGAAAGCCTGGCCATGGAGGAACTCGCCGAGCTCGCTTGGCAGCCTATGGCCGGCAAGGACCTCGCCCCCGGTTCCGGGCACCGCAAGGACTGGGACGACCTGATCCTGCACGATGAGCTCAAGTCGGCAATCGAACGGCTGAATCCGGACCTTCCGCCTGCCGCCGTACGCGACGCGCTCCGCATAGCGACCGACCCCGCGTCCCGTGAGGCGTACCCGGAGAACAAGCAAGCGCATGCCCACCTGACCGCCGGTATCCGCCTCACCTACACCGACGACTTCGGGGCCGAGCAGGCGCCCACCGTGCGCCTACTCGACGTCAACTCCCCGGAAGCGAACACGTACCACGCCATCAACCAGGTCACCTTGATGGACGGCGACCACCACCGCCGCTTCGACGTCGTGCTCTACGTCAACGGCCTGCCGCTCGCCGTGATCGAGCTGAAGAGCGCTGCGGCCGAGCACGCGACGCTCAAGGACGCGCACGCGCAGCTGCAGACCTACGTCGCCGAGTTTCCGATCGCTTTTCGTTACAACGTTCTCTGTCTCGTTTCGGACGGGATCACCGCCAAGTACGGTACGGCCTTCACCCCGTACGAGCACTTCGCGCCGTGGAATGTGGACGAGGATGGCGCCCGAGTCGACACCAACGCGTCCGACTACGACGGCGTAGAGGCGCTTAGCCTTGCCCTCCACGGGCTGTTCAACCAGCCCCGCTTCCTCTCCCTCACCGCCAACTTCGTCAACTTCACCGCCACCGGCAAGCGCATCGCCAAGCCGCATCAGTACTTCGCGGTCACCAAGGCCGTGGACGCGATCGTCAAAGCCTCCCGCAGCCACGGGCAGGCCGGCGTGGTCTGGCACACCCAGGGCGCCGGCAAGTCCGAGGAGATGGTGGAGGCCTCCGCTCTGGTCTCCCGCCATCCCGCCCTGAACAACCCCACCATCGTCGTGATCACCGACCGCAACGACCTCGACGACCAGCTCTATGACACCTTCCAGGACAGCCAGATGCTTCTGGGGCAGGCGCCCCTCCAGGTCGCCACCCGGGACGAACTGCGCACCGAACTGCTCAACCGCCGCACCGGCGGAATCGTCTTCACCACCCTGCAGAAGTTCGGCCTCACCCAAGAGGAGAAGGCCGCCGGCGCCGTCCACCCGCTGCTGTCCGAGCGCCGCAATATCCTGGTCATCGTCGACGAGGCGCACCGCTCGCACTACGACAGCCTCGACGGATACGCCCGCCACCTGCGCGACGCGCTCCCGTACGCCACGCTGATCGCCTTCACCGGCACACCGATCTCGAAGGCCGAGGCCGACACTCGGGCCGTGTTCGGCGAGTACATCGACATCTACGACCTCAAGCGGGCCGTGGACGATGACGCGACTGTCCGCGTCTACCACGAACCGCGGGTCATCGACGTGTCGCTCCCGCCGGGCATCGACCCGGACGCCATCGACGAGCAGGCCAACGCCCTTACCGAGGGCATGGACGACGCCGAGCGCCGCCGCGCCGTGCAGTACGCGGCGACCATGAATACTGTCTATGGTGCACCCGACCGCATAGCTACCCTCGCCGACGACCTGGTCTCCCATTGGGACCAGCGCCGCGAGCTGATGAAGCCACAGATCGGCGGGCCGGGCAAGGCGATGATCGTGTGCGCCACTCGGGAGATCTGCGTCCGACTGTACGACGCGCTGGCGGATCTCCGCCCGCAGTGGGCGAGCGACGATGTCGACAAGGGCGTCATGAAGATCGTCTTCCACGGCGACCGTACCGACCCCGAGCACCTGCGCAAGCACGCCCTGCGCAAGTCCCAGCAGAAGGTCGTCCAGGCTCGCGCGAAGAACGCCGACGACGAACTCGAACTGCTCATCGTCCATTCGATGCTGCTTACCGGCTATGACGCGCCGCCCATCCACACCATCTACATGGACCGGCCCATGCGCGGAGCCAACCTGATGCAGGCCCTTGCCCGCGTCAACCGCCGCTTCCGCGGCAAGCAGGACGGCCTTCTCGTCGGGTACGCACCGCTCACCGACAACCTCACCAAGGCCCTGGCCGAGTACTCGCCCAGCGACCAGCAGGACAAGACCCTTGGCGCCGACATCGAGCGCGCCATCACCGAGGTAAAGAACGAACTCACCACCATCAAGGGCCTGCTGGCGGGAACCCACTGGAAGGAGCTGCTCGCCGACACCGCCCACCCCAAGCCGCGCACGCGTGCTCTGCGGCTGGTCTCCAACTACTTGCGTGACCCGCTTACTCCCGGCAACAAGGTCGACCCTGGCGTCAAGCCGCTCTCCGCCCGCTTCAAGGAGAGCGCCGCACGACTGGAGCGCTTCTACCGGCTGTGCTCGATGAGCCGCGATATCACCGAGCGCTGCGCGGACCTCGAGGACTGGCGCCGCGACATCGCATTCTTCACCGAGGTACGGGCCTGGATGGTCAAGCTCGACGCCGCCGACCGCGAGGCGACCGGCCAACCGCTGACCGCGGAGGTTCGGCTCTACCTCGAACAGCTCGCCGCCTCGGTCGTCGACGCCGATGACATCACCGACCTCTACGCCGAGGCTGGCATCGGCAGGCTCGACATCACCCGCCTGAACGAGGCACAGCTGCGGAAGCTGGAGAACTCCGAGACCCCGCACCTGGTTGCCGAGGCCCTGCGCCGCATGATCCAGCAGAAGATGCGCGAGGTGACCAAGCACAACATCGTTCGCCATGAGAGCTTCTCCGAGCGCCTGGACGACCTGATGAAGCGCTACATGCTCCAGCAGCTCACCAGTGCCCAGGTGATCGCCGAACTCGCCGCCATGGCCCAGGAGGTGTCCGCCGAGGCCCGCCGCGGTGAGCGCTTTGACCCGCCCCTCAATCACGCTGAGCTTGCCTTTTACGACGCTGTGGCCCACCGCGACATGGCCGAGCTCATGACTGGCGGCGACGAGACGCTGGCGGAGATCGCCCGTGCCCTGGTCGCCGACATCCGCAAGAACCTGTCCGTCGACTGGCTCTCCCGCGAACCGGTCCGTGCCAAGCTCCGCAGTCGTATCCGCCGGGTCCTCGCGAAGTTCGACTACCCGCCGGAGGAGGAGCGCGAGGCGGTCGACCTCGTCCTCAAGCAGATGGAGACGTTCGCCCAGGAATGGGCTCCCAAGGCCAAGGAGTGAAGGCAAGGCCGGGCCGCGTCAAGATCGGCGCCTCCAACATGCGCCAGGCGATCTTGACGTCGAGACCGTCGAATTGAAGGCGCCGGGGCATGGCGTGGCCCTACGAGCGGGTTGTGCCGTGCTCCAGGTAGACAATCTCGGAGCGGGTTCGGGCGATGCAGGCGGCGTGGTACCTCTGGGGCATTGTGCTCGACGTGCGCCGCCCACTCGGCAGGTGTTGTCAGCTATGCTCACTGCCGCCTTCCCAGGATGTGATTGCTGATGAGCACTCAGGCCGATGGGCTCGAGCCGTGGAAGATCTACGGCGACCGCGTGGTCTATGACAACCCATGGGTACAGCTGGCGCTCGTGGACGTCGAACCGCCTGGCGTGGCGCGCTTCGAGCATCACGTCGTGCGGTTGAAGCGCGTGGCCATCGCCGCGGTGCTGGACGCCGATGACCGCGTGTTGATGCTCTGGCGGTACCGCTTCGTGCCGCAGTCCTGGGGCTGGGAGCTTCCCGGTGGCATCGTCGATCCCGGCGAGGACGGTCTGGGGGCTGCTCTGCGCGAGGTCGAGGAGGAGACCGGCTGGCGACCGGATCACCTCGACCACGTGGTTACGTTCCAGCCGATGGCCGGCATGGTGGACTCGCCGCACGAGGTGTTCGTCGGCCAGGGGGCGACCCTCGTGGGCGCGCCCGAGGACGGCGAGGAGGCCGGCCACGTCGCGTGGGTGCCGATGTCCGAGATCCCGATGCTCATGGCGGAGGAGAAGCTCATGGGCTCGGGAACCCTCGTGGCGCTCCTGCATGTCCTGGCGTCCCGTAGGCAGTGACAGCTGGGCGGATCGCCGCGCTCATCGTGGTGCTTCGAACTTTCCAACCGGCTGGTCGATTCCGGCGCGTTGGCGGGCTATACCCGTGCGGTTGGCCAGGAGCCGCGCCTGACGGAGGTGGTTCACCACGCTGGCGGTTCAGCCGAGGTAGGGGTAGGTGCCGGCTAGGTAGTCGCCGATCTGGTGGCGCATGCTGCGGTGGATGGCGTACTGGGCGAGATCGACGGGCTGGACGAAGCGGACAGCGTCGGCTTCGTCGTTGACCGTCGGCTCGCCGTTGACAGGGCGGCCGATGTAGGTGGTCTCGTACTGCTGGCGGATCTCGCCATCGGCGTAAGCGACGATGTGGTTCGGATCGGTGTAGACACCGAGGAAGCCGCCCCGCTCGGCGACGGGATGACCCTGTACGACGTGCTCTCCGGTCAGCCCACCGCCGACACTTGCTTCGAGGGCTTTGACGACCCGCGCTTGATCGCGATCCTGGACGCTCTCTCCGAGAAGGAGCGGGCGGTGACCATCGCACGCAGCCGCCCCGGGGTCACCAGCTGGCCCGAAGCCGCTCGGGTCGCTGGCCTTCCCCAGCCGGAAGTCGCTGGCGAGCAGATCCGCCGGAAGGTAAAGCGGCTCGCCAAGCAGCTCAGCGACCGCCCCCCCCCGGGGGGGGCTCGGGACGGTGAGGGGAGTGGCCGGTGAGCGCCCCTGCTCAAACTCCGTCGCGCTCGCCACTGTGTGATCGACACAGACGGTGCAGAGGAGCTCACCGGCCCTGATCTGGTGCCGGAGTGGCGGCTGGCAATCAGGTTGGTGGACGTGAAGAGGCCCGCTCCAATGGAGTGGGCCTGTCCATGTCATGCATCGCATCCGGGTTGGCGGCAACGGGTCTCCGAAACATCGACCGTCCGGGTTCCGAGGACGGGGTAACTGACCGGGGCGGTCAGCTGGCGATCAAGCTTCCGATCGACTGCAGTACCGTCCCGAGGGCGGCCAGCGCCAAGCCGACCGACTCCGTGGTGAGGCCCTCGGACATTGCGAGGTCGAGTTTCGCGCCCTGCTCCGCGACCCGTTCCGCCACGTTGGAGTCCAGAGCCTTGATCTGTTCGGCTGCCGAGGCTGAGGACGCCTGAACGGCCCTTTCCAGGCACTGGACGCGCTCCACCAGGTAAGCCATCAACTGGGCCTGCGTCGCATTGGGGTCCGGGCTGGTCGCGATGGCCGCGTTTTCGGCGGTGGCCACGGCATCGACCGCGACAAGATGCGCCGTCTGCTCGGGCGGCTGACGCCGGACCAGGCGCATCCCTGAATCTCGGACCGTGCGCGCGGTCGTACGCAGCGTTCCCCAAGCCCCCAGTCGGTCCGGTGCGTATTGCTCGCGTGTCGACTGCACGCCTAGCCCGGCGAAACACAGGCCGGCGAGCGTCAGGAGTCCGCCTAGGGCCTGCAGAAGGATGGCCACGCGGCTGACTTTAGGCGGGCTGCTGCAGCCTGAACCGACACCACACCGCCAGTCGTCAAGTGCAGCCCCAACGCACGATGGTCGAGGTTGAAGGATTGTGATCGACGTCACGTGGCTTTGGCGCTCAGGCGGCCTGACAGGGCTGCCCGGATTCGCTGCGATTCGGAGCCGTTGGCGTCAGCGTTGGCGTCAAACAGCACAAAAATGCCCCCGAAGCGAGCTGCTTCGAGGGCATCGTGCCTGGTCAGGCTATGTGGCCAGGGCCGGGGTCGAACCGGCGACCTTCCGCTTTTCAGGCGGACGCTCGTACCAACTGAGCTACCTGGCCGTACTGCATCGCCTCTTGCGAGACGAGCGATCCTGACGGGACTTGAACCCGCGACCTCCACCTTGACAGGGTGGCGAGCTAACCAACTGCTCCACAGGACCTCGTGCGGATCTCATCCGCCTCAGCGCCTTGCGGCACTGACTTTACTACGGTACTACCGTGCCCCCAACGGGATTCGAACCCGTGCTACCGCCTTGAAAGGGCGACGTCCTGGGCCACTAGACGATGAGGGCTTGCGGCCCGCCCGGCTGGCTTTCAGCGGTCGGGGACGTGAGAAGCATATGGGATGCCGGGCGGGAAAGCCAAAACGGTTTCGGCCCGGCGGGTCAGCGGCCCAGCTCAGGACCGGTCGGGTGACCCCGCGCGGTGCGCACCCGGCGGTCAGGACCAGCCCAGTTCGTGCAGTTCGTGGTCGTCGAAGCCGAAGTGGTGCGCCACCTCGTGGATCACGGTGATGCGGACCTCCGCCACCGCCTCCTCCTGGGTCTCGCACTGCCGCAGGGTCGGCCCCATGTAGATGATGATCCGATCGGGCAGCACCCCGGCGTACCACTCGCCCCGCTCGGTCAGCGGGGTGCCCTCGTACAGGCCGAGCAGGTCGGGGGCGGCCGGGTCCGGTTCGTCCTCGACGAAGACCGCGACGTTGTCCATCAGGGCCGCGAGCTGCGGCGGGATCTGGTCGAGGGCGTCGGAGACCAGCGTCTCGAACTCGTCCCGGGTCATGTCCACCGCCTCATTGTCGGATGTCCCGTGACGACGTGCCAGATGATCGACGCCAGCGATTCGCCGGGGTGATTCACCGGGGTGGTTCACTGAGGTGTGAAATCGAACCCCGCCGGAGCGCCGCCCCGGGCAGCAGCGCCCCGGCGCCCGGCCCCGCTGCGCGGCCAGGGACCGACCGTGGCCGTCGTCGCTGTCGGCGGGGCCCTCGGTGCGGTCGCCCGGTACGGCGCCGGGCTGCTGCGGCCGGCCGCCCCCGCGGCGTTCCCCTGGACCACCCTGCTGATCAACACGGCGGGCTGCGCCGCCATCGGGGTCCTGCTGGTGCTGGTCACCGAGGCCCGGTGGGGGCACCCGCTGCTGCGGCCGTTCCTGGGCACCGGGGTGCTGGGCGGGTTCACCACGTTCTCGACCTACACCGTGGACGTCCAGCGGCTGATCGACCTCGGCGAGCCCGGGCGCGCCCTGTCCTACCTGCTGGGCACCGTCCTCGCGGCGCTCGCCGCGGTCTGGGCGGCCGCGACGCTCACCCGACTGGCCGTCGTCGGCCGGAGGCCGGCATGACCGCCGGGGACGCGGCCGCTCCGGCCGTGCCCGCCCGGGAACTGCGCGCCACCGTGCTGATCGGCGACCACGACACCTGGCACCACCGGCCGCTGTCCGCCGAGATCGTCCGCCGGGCGCACGCCGCCGGCCTGGCCGGGGCGAGCGTGTTCCACGGCGTCGAGGGCTTCGGTGCCGGCGCCACCGTGCACACCTCGCGGCTGCTGTCGCTGAGCGAGGGCCTGCCGGTGGCCGTGGTGATCGTCGACGAGGCCGAGCGGGTCCGCGCCTTCCTGCCGGAGCTGGACGGGCTGATCGGCAGCGGCCTGGTGGTGCTCGACGAGGTCGAGGTGGTCCGCTACGGCCGGGGCACGCCGGGCCGCGGCCGGGGAGACGACCGGTGACCTGGCTGCTGGTGATCGCCGGGGCCGTGGTCGGTGCGCCGCTGCGCTATCTGACGGACCGTACGATCCAGTCCCGGCACGACTCGGCCTTCCCCTGGGGCACCTTCGTGGTGAACGTCGCCGGCAGCCTGGTGCTCGGCCTGCTGGCGGGCGCGGTGGCTGCCGGCGCGGCCTCCTCCCGGCTCCAGCTGCTGATCGGCACGGGTCTGTGCGGGGCGCTCACCACCTACTCGACGTTCTCGTACGAGACGCTGCGGCTGGCCGAGACGGGCGCGCGGCTGTACGCGGTGGCGAACGTGGCCGGCAGCGTGCTGGCGGGGATCGGCGCCGCGTACACCGGGACGGCGGCCGCCCGCGCCCTGTGGGGCTGACGGCCGGGGCTGACGGCCGGTGACGCGGGGCCGGTGACGGATGTCCGGGCCGCAGGGACCCGGGACGCGGCCGACCGGGCGGTTGCCCGTGTCCGGCGGGGCGGCCGCGCGTTGGGCACCGAGAACGACGGACCGGCCCGGGTGGGGCGGCACGGGAGGTGGCTCGGTGGTGGCGGATCGTACGGCTGGTCCCGGGACGGGACGGCGGATGGCGGCGGGTGTCGCCGCGGCGGTGCTCGCGGGGTTCGGGCTGAGCGGGTGCATGTCGGTCGGTGCGGGCTCCGCGGACCAGCAGGGCACCGCCCGGCCGAGCGGCCCCGTCGGGGCGTCCGGCAAGGCCGGCAACGTCGGCGGCGCGGCCCGCAACTCCGGCAACGGCCAGCACGGCGAGCACGGCGCCGTGGTCGCGGGCGAGGGCGTCTCGCCGGGGACGACGCCGGCGGCGGAGGTGGCGGGGGTGGTGCCGGTCCCGGCCGAGTCGGGGGCGGTCGTCGCCCCGGTGGTGGTGCCAGGTGCGCCGAGCGACAGCGCGGGTGCGCCGAGCCCGGCCGGCCCGGCCAGCCCGGACGCCAGCCCCTCGGTGCCGTCCCACCCGTCACCAAGCTCACATCCGAGTTCCGCCCTCCCATCTGTCACACTGGGACCAGAACCATCCGCCAGTAACTCCGGATCATCGGCTCCAAGTGCGACTCCGGCCGGGCAATAGCGCTCTGGCCAGCGAGTTTGCCTTTGATCCCGAGGTTCCTCTATGGTGGTAGATCGTTCGTTTGATTCATTTGATTGGCGCCTCCATCTGTACCCGGCGCCCTTGGCGCGTTCCGGCGATCCGTGGCTGACCGCATAGAGGCGGTCTTAACAGAACCCCGGACTTTGGCGCGTGCCACTTCCGGAAGGTTTTGCATTGTCTCTCGTTGACGACGCCCGCTTCGCCATGCCCGCGAACGGGTCGGACGCCGCCGACTCCGTCCTGACCGACACCAACGACATCCTCGAGGCCGCCGAGGCCGAGACCGCCGCCGCGGTCGACCTCGACACCGCCTCGGACGTCGACTCCGACTCCGACGCCGCGCCGGCCGAGCCCACCATCACCTTCGGTGACCTGGGCCTCCCGGACGAGATCGTCCGGGCCCTCGCCAAGCGCGAGGTGGTCACCCCGTTCCCGATCCAGGCCGCGACCATTCCGGACGCCCTGGCCGGCAAGGACGTGCTGGGCCGTGGCCGTACCGGCTCCGGCAAGACCCTCAGCTTCGGCCTCCCGCTGCTCACCCGCCTCGCCGGCGGCGAGCGCACCCGGGCCAAGCACCCGCGCGGTCTGATCCTGGTCCCCACCCGTGAGCTGGCGATGCAGGTCGCCGACGCGCTGGAGCCGTTCGGCTCGGTGCTCGGCCTCAAGCTCAAGGTCGTCTGCGGCGGCACCTCGATGTCCAACCAGATGTACGCGCTGGAGCGCGGCGTGGACGTCCTGGTCGCCACCCCGGGCCGCCTGCGCGACCTGATCAACCGCGGCTCTGCCAAGCTCGCCGACGTCCAGGTCGCCGTGCTGGACGAGGCTGACCAGATGGCCGACATGGGCTTCCTGCCCGAGGTCACCGAGATCCTCGACCAGGTGCCGGCCGGCGGCCAGCGCCTGCTGTTCTCCGCCACCCTGGAGAACGAGATCGACACCCTGGTCAAGCGCTACCTGAACAACCCGGTCACCCACGAGGTCGACCCGTCGGCCGGCGCGGTCACCACCATGACCCACCACATCCTCGTGGTGAAGCCGAAGGACAAGGCGCCGATCACCAACGCCATCGCCGCCCGCAAGGGCCGGACGATCATCTTCGTCCGCACCCAGATGGGCGCCGACCGCGTCGCCGAGCAGCTGGTCGAGGCCGGCGTGAAGGCCGACGCGCTGCACGGCGGTATGACCCAGGGCGCCCGTACCCGGGTGCTGGGCGACTTCAAGGACGGCTACGTCAACGTGGTCGTCGCCACCGACGTCGCCGCCCGCGGCATCCACGTCGACGGCATCGACCTGGTGCTCAACGTCGACCCGGCCGGTGACCACAAGGACTACCTGCACCGCTCGGGCCGTACCGCCCGGGCCGGCCGCTCCGGCACCGTCGTCACCCTGGTGCTGCCGCACCAGCGCCGCGGCGTCTTCCGCCTGATGGAGGACGCAGGCGTGGACGCCTCGCGCCACATCCTCGACCACGCCTTCGACCCCGAGGTGTCCCGGATCACCGGTGCCCGCTCGCTGGTCGAGGTGCAGGCCGAGTCCGCGTCCGGCATCGCCGGTGCCGCGGAGCGCGAGGTCGCCGAGATGACCCGCCAGCTGGAGCGCGCCCAGCGTCGTGCCGCCGAGCTGCGCGAGGAGGCCGACCGCCTGGCCGCCCGTGCCGCCCGTGAGCGCGCCGCGCTCGGCATCGAGGACGAGGAGCCGGCCGCCGAGGCCGCCGACGCGACCACCGAGCCGGCCGCCGTCGAGACCGCCCCGGCGGTCGAGGAGGAGCGCGTCCCCGCGTACCGCGAGGCCCGCGCCGAGCGCCCGTCGTTCAACCGCGACCGTGACGAGCGCGGTGGGTTCAACCGCGACGACCGCGGCCGGGACCGGGACCGGGACGACCGTGGTGGCCGATCCTTCGGCCGGGACCGTGACGACCGTTCGGGTGGCCGCTCCTTCGGTGGCGACCGTGACAACCGTTCGGGTGGCTTCAACCGGGACAACCGTTCCGGTGGCTTCAACCGTGACGACCGTTCGGGTGGCCGCTCCTTCGGCGGTGACCGTGACAACCGTTCGGGTGGCTTCAACCGGGACAACCGTTCCGGTGGCTTCAACCGTGACGACCGTTCGGGTGGCCGCTCCTTCGGCGGTGA